>CAYRLR010000176.1:0-5718 GCA_964424975.1 uncultured Anderseniella sp. | reverse complement strand
CTTCAGTCTGAAATACGGTTGCTCGGTTGTCCAGATGGTCAGGCCGGCAGCAAGCCGCTGGCGAGCCGTCAGTGGCGGCGCGTTGCACCAGCGCGCGTTTGATCGCGCAAATGGTTGTGTTCACAATACGCCAGGTTGCGGCAAGCTTGCGATGCGCGCCGTTACTGCGGATTTCATGGCTTCTGGCAATATAATGAGCATAGTCAATTGATCCATTTTTCAGGGTCTTGATGTTTGTATTCTCGGTCATGGCATGTGCTCCTCTGGCTTGTTGGTGCACTCAATGTGCCATCACCTGTCACACCCCGCTTGAAGACGACCTTGTGAAAGCCTTGTGATTTTCTCGAGATTTGCGCCAGGCCTGCCAATTTTCTTGAGGACACAGGTAAAATGGTATCTGATGAGCCGATGCGGTACACCTTCTTCAACTGTGTTCTCGACACTGACCGGCACCTGCTTTTCAGGGATGGTGAGCCCGTGAAAACCGAGCCCCAGGTGTTTGATCTGCTCCATCTGCTGGTCCGCCACGCGGGCATGCTGGTGACCCGGGACCAGATCATCGATGAAATCTGGAATGGTCGGATCGTATCCGAAAGCTCGATCAGCGCGCGCACCAATGCGGCCAGAACCGCAGTCGGCGACACCGGCAAGCAACAAGCGGTCATCAAGACTGTCACCCGCCGGGGATTGCAGTTTGTTGCTCCTGTTGCAACCGACGACGAGGCAATATCTGCTCCCCCGTCGCTTCACGATGACCGTCAGAGAGTTCGCTTTGCCAAGTCACCGGATGGGTCAAAGATAGCATATGCAACCTCGGGCAGTGGGCCGAGGATTATGCGCGCCGGCCACTTCCTGACGCACCTGGAAATGGACTGGACAAGCCGGATCTGGCGGCCATATCTCGATGCACTGGGCCACGACCATACCCTCATTCGATACGACCAGCGCGCAACAGGTCTTTCTGACCCGTCTCCGGCCAATATCGACCTCGATAGCCACGTCGCCGATCTTGAAGCAGTGGCAGATGCCGCCGGGCTGGACCGGTTTCCCCTGATTGCACTTTCCCAGGGCGTTCCCATTGCAATTCAGTTCGCAGCCCAACATCCCGAACGCGTCAGTTGCCTGGTTCTGTATGGCGGTTACGCGGAGGGTCGTGCGCTGCGCGACGGTGGACAGTCGAGCGAGGCTGCGGATGCCATGATGACCTTGATGCGCGAAGGCTGGGGAAAACCTCAAAGCGCGTTCATGGGCGCGTTTACCTCACTGTTCTGCCCCGGGGCTTCGCAGCAGCAGCTGGCCGACCTGGTTGAAATGCAGCTGGCCTCGGCCTCTCCTGAAAATGCCGGCCGGATCAGAATGGCAATCGATCGTTTCAGCGTTCTCGATCAGCTTGAGAACGTCCGCGCCCCTACCCTGGTTATTCATAGTCGCAATGATTCAGTGCATCCGCTGTCGGAAGGCCAGAAACTCGCATCCAGTATTCCTGATGCCGAGTTCCTCGTGCTGGAAAGCAACAACCACATACTGTTGCCGGACGAACCGGCGTGGTCGGTATGGGTTAGCGAAGCGCTGGATTTCCTGAACCGGCAAGGTGGGTTGGCGTCGTGAACAGTTTTGCTGACAGTTTGTAACCCGCGACCGGTTCGAGCCAGTTGAGGCATCAAGACTGGGCCATCACCCTGATCGGCCAGCCCGCGCCAGACCATGCGCTACCAGCCGGTCTATGACTTCGCGATACCCGACGCCGCTGGCCGCCATGGCTTTGGAATACATGCTGATGTCGGTAAAGCCGGGGATGGTATTGAGCTCGTTGACGAGGATGCGCATCTGCGCAGTGACGAAGAAATCAGCGCGCGCCATGCCATCGCAGCCGAGCGCCCGGAAGGCTGTTGCCGCCATGTCGCGCATCCGGCTCTCGACCTCCTCGGGCAGGTCCGCCGGCACCTTCAGGACCGCGCCATTCTCGTCAATATACTTCGCGTCATAACTGTAGAACCCGTGACTGTCTGCGGGCACGATCTCGCCCGGACGCGACACGAACAGGCTGCCATCAGGCTCTTCCAGAACGGCGAACTCGATCTCGCGGCCCGGGATGAATTCTTCAACGAGCAGTTTGCGGTCGTGTCTGAAACCTTCAGCGAGCGCGGCCTGATATTCTTCGTTCGTCGCGACCTTGCTGACGCCAACCGAAGAGCCCTGCCGTGCCGGCTTGACGAACACCGGCAGGCCGAGCTTGCTTTCGATCTCCGCAAAGGTCGCAGTGGTGCCGGGATACAGCGTGACCGAGCGCGCGACGGGAAGGCCGGCCTCGACGAACAGCCGCTTGGCGATATCCTTGTCGAGTGCAGTTGCGGACCCGAGGATGCCGCAACCGGCAAGCGGCACGCCCGCGACCTCGGCGAGTCCCTGCACCGATCCGTCCTCCCCATGCAGGCCGTGCAGCACCGGAAACAGGATGTCGATCCTGGGCAGCTGACAGGCAGCGCCATCTGCCGGGATGACGATCATGCGTCCGCCTCCACCCGGCACGAGGCACACTTGTGTTCCGCCCGAAGGTGTTGCCAGCCGTCCGTCTTCGAAACTGCTCAACAGCCATTGTCCTCCGCGGGTGACGAAGACGGGAACGGCCTCATATTTTTCGGGATCCAGCGCGCTCAGGACATTGGTCGCCGACAGGACCGAGACGTCATGTTCCGCAGAGCGTCCGCCGAACAGCACGGCAATACGCAGTTTGACTGAAGCAGTTTCCACGTTGCACTCCAAAGGCATAGGCTCTCACAGCGGCAGAAGTGCCAAGCAATACAGCCATTTGTAAGACGTTTAAAGAGCACCACGACCGCTTTGTGACGCAGACACACTTGCTACTTCAACCTCACTTGCGCTCGGGTATGTCGACACGCTTTCCGCGCGGGATTTCAGCCAGCTTGTCGTAGAAGGGAAATTCCACCAGTTCAGCTTGTTGCAGTGAGCCATCCCTGCAGGCAACCATCACCTGCGACCCCGGGCCATGCTCGACGCTGTCCATGCGCGCATAGCCGATGCCGAAACCGAGATAGGGCGACGTGGCGCCGGCGGTCACCGTGCCCGCGCGCTGGCCGGCAATTTCCACTGCGCCTGAAATCAGCGGCTCACCGGTTTGACATTTCAGACCGTGAAGCCTTGGCTCCCTGGATGCCGATTGCAAAGCGGATTTGCCTATGAAGTCGGCCTTGTCCTCATCCACGAAACGGCCAAGACCGGCATCATAAGGCGTGGTCGTGGTGTTGAAGTCGGAGCCGGCGTTCAGGATACCGGCTTCGATGCGCCTGATGTTCATTGCATCAAGTCCGACTATCTCCATGCCGAACGGCTCTCCGGCGGCTTCCAGATGCGCCCACAGCGCGTCGGCGTCATGATGCGGCTCGGTGTAGTACTCCCAACCCAGTTCATTGGTATACCCGGTCCGCGTGACCACGACTTCCTGTCCCCCGAACGAAACCCTGGCAATCGCAAAATAACCGAAAGGTTCAGGCATGCCGTTATCACTTGCCGCCGCCAGGATCTTGAGCGCGTTGGGTCCCTGGACCTGGGAGACAAACACGTCCGGATCGGAAATGCGCACATCCATGCCTGCCGCGTGTGCCCGGGCCCAGCTGTAGAAATCACCGTCGGCCTGCGCGTACCAGAACTTGTCCCGCTCCAGTCGCAGCAATATGCCGTCAACGAGCAGGCCGCCATCTTCATAGCAGGCCAGCCCATAGCCGCAGCGCCCGACCCTTACCTTGGTGATGTCCTTGGTAAACAGCTTGTCGAGCAGTCGTTCCGCGTCCGGCCCTTCAAATTGCAACGGGTATTCGCCGGTGTGCAACACCGCCGCCTTCTGCCGCAACAGCCAGTAACCATCCTCCGTCGAGTGATCATCGAAACAGCACGCCATGTGGCGGCGGTTATAGACGCAATAGTGCGGTCCCTTGGGGCGTTCAATCTCGTGATAGCGGTGCCGCGTCAGGGAATAGTCCCAACCGGCGCCCGGCATGCTGGTAACGAGATCCCTGGTTTTTCCATCGCTTGAACGCATTGTCACTCTCCGTTTGCCTGCTTGCGGGTATGTGGCCGCAATTCCACTCTTCAGTTTTTCTGAGATCGGGCATGCCGCACCTCTGACAAGGGGCAGACTATGCCCAAAGCAACCAGACGGGAATTGATTTGATCTACTGAAGAAGTTAGCTAAACTTAATTCATGAACAAGAACTGGCTGCCATCAATGCATGCGCTGCGGGCGTTCGAGTGCGTTTCAAGGCACCTCAGTTACCAGTTGGCCGCTGCGGAATTGCATGTCACGCCTGCAGCCGTCAAACAGCTCGTCTCCAAGCTAGAGGCTGCGCTTGGCACAAGCTTGTTGCGACGCCGGGGTCGGGGTCTTGAACTGACACAGGAGGGCAAGGCGGGCCAGGAAGATCTCGGCGTTGCCATGCGCTACATCGCTTCGTCCGTTGCGAAAATGCGCCGGCACGAAGCAATCAACAAGCTGATCGTCTCGGTCGAATCGTCGTTCGCGACGGCATGGCTGGTGCCGAGGCTGGAAGAGTTCAGGGTCCGGCATCCGCACATCAATGTGTTGATCGATTCGTCGCAGCGGATTGTTGATCTTCAGCGCAGCGAGGTCGATGTTGCCATTCGCTATGGCGTGGCGCGGGATGGCGGGCTGATCGTCCACCGGTTGTTCGACGACCAGATATTCCCGGCGTGCAGCCCCGCCCTTGCCAACGGTCCCCCGAAGCTGAGCAACCTGGAGAACCTGGCAGACGTGACCCTGATCCATTGGGATATCTCGGATCTCGCATGGGCCCGCGAGACCACGCGCTGGTTTACCTGGGAAAGCTGGTTTGCGCATGCAGATGCAAGCCACCTGGCAACAGACCGGGGGCTGCATTTCAGTGACTACGGACTGGCCGTGCAGGCAGCGGTTGCCGGACAGGGCGTGGTCCTGGCAAGCTGGCCCATCCTGAGCGACCCGATTCGCGCCGGTCTGCTGACCTGTCCGTTTCGCGAAACAGTGACGACGGATATCGGTTACGATCTGGTGACAACACCTCATGCGCGTCTGCGACCGGAAGTAGACGCATTCATCGCCTGGCTCGTCGAAGCCGCTAACCGTGAGCAACAAAGGGACGCAGACCTGTAGTCGGGCAAGCCCGAACACCTGCTGCAACGCCGCCGTGTCCGCCGTGCTGCTGAAGGAAACCACTAGGACACTGAGTGACTAGAGTTGGGACGTGTGCTCCCGGGTTAGCCTGGAAAGCTGCCTCCTTGGGGATGTCCGCCGCGTGGAGCGGTCAACCCAGCAAGGCGCACCAGCAAGGCGCACTGGCACGCACACGATGGTTCACAACCGCACATTGTCGCCCCTGAGCATGCTGGTCTGTTCCTGCTGGCTGGATGATGGTTATCGCGAGGCAACTTGTTTGCTGCTTGTTGTTTGCTGTCTGATCCCATTCCACATTTCACTTTGATTCAATCGTTATGTCGTGCAAAGGTTTACCTATAGGGAAACTAAGGCAATGTTCGACGCATTCTTGAGCTACAGCCGATCAGACCAGGACGCGATAGAAAAAGTCGCGCAAGCGTTGCGTGCCCGCAATCTGAAACCCTTCCTCGACCGCTGGCATCTTGCCGCCGGCCAACCCTGGCAGGAACTGCTCGCCAATCGTCTGGCTGATTGCCGCTCGGTCGTGGTGT
>CAYRLR010000175.1:0-5798 GCA_964424975.1 uncultured Anderseniella sp. | reverse complement strand
GATCCTGAAGGTTTCCGCATCACGCAGTATCTGTTGCTTCAGGTAGTCAATCTCGACGACGCCCGGCGATGTGATCGACTATGACTACCTGAAGCAACAGATACTGCGTGATGCGGAAACCTTCAGGATCGAACAGTTCGGCTTCGACCCGTTCAACGCCACGCAGATATCGCTGCAGCTGCAGGCCGAGGGCATGGAAATGGCGCAGGTGCGCCAGGGTTACCTGACGCTGAACGAGCCGAGCAAGGAAATCGAACGGCTGATGCTGAAAGGCAAACTGCGCCATGGCGGGCACCCGGTGCTGCGCTGGTGCGCGCTGAACGTGGCGGTTGAAACCGACGCTGCCGACAACATCAAGCCGAGCAAGAAAAAGTCCAATGAACGGATAGACGGCATGGCGGCCCTTGTGTCGGCCATGGCGGTGGCCATGGCGGAAGGTGTCGCCAAGCCATCGGTCTATGCGAGCCGTGGTCTGTTGTCAATGTGAGGAGCCGCATGGCTATCTGGGACTGGTTCAGACCACAGCAAACGGCGATCGCTCCACGATCTGCGGTCCAGTCTGCCGGACCGGGGGTGCTTGTCACCACGTCGGAGCAACTGGCGGCTGTGCTGCGCGGCAGTGCCGTCAGCGGCTCGGGTCCCGTGGTAACGCCGTCAACGGCAATGACGGTGGCCTCGGTGTATGCCTGCGTGCGCATCATATCGGGTGCCGCGGCCACGCTGCCGGTGCACATCAAGCGCCGCGTCGATGACCGGACCCGCGAGGATGCGTCCGACCATGCACTGTGGCAGGTTATCCGGCGAAAGCCGAACCGCTGGCAGACGCCGGTGCAGTTCAAGCGCATGCTGACCGCGCACGTCCTGCTGCGCGGCAACGCCTATGCCCTGATCGTCAGGTCCATGGGCAAGGTGCTGGAACTGGTGCCTTTGATGGCGGACCGCGTCGAGGTCAGGCAGAATGCCGACCTGAGCCTGACATATATCTACACCCGCAAGGACGGCCGCCGGATCGAGTTGGCGCAATCCGACGTGATGCACCTGTCCGGCCTGTCGCTGGACGGCATCACCGGGGTGTCGCCGCTGACCTTTGCCCGTGAAACAATCGGCCTGTCGCTGGCCATGGAATCGCACGGCGCCACCATGTTCAAGAACGGCGCCAAGGTCTCCGGCATCCTGAGCCATCCGGGCGAGCTCGGCAAGGAAGGCCAGGACAATCTGCGCGCCAGCCTGAGCGCCTTCCGCGAGGGCGGCGACAAGGAAGGCCAGGAACTGATCCTCGAAGAGGGCATGGGCTATACCCAGATGGCGCTGTCGGCGGAAGACGCCCAGTGGATCGAAAGCCGCAAGTTCACCCGCTCCGACATCGCCATGTTCTTCGGCGTTCCGCCGCACATGATCGGCGACACGGAAAAATCTACCAGCTGGGGCACCGGCATCGAGCAGCAGTCGATCGGCTTCGTGCAGTACACGCTCGAGGAATATCTGACCATGTGGGAGGAATCCCTCAACCGCGACCTGCTCGACCCGGCCCGCGCGGCTGACCGTGACCTGTATTTCAGGTTCAACCGCGCCGCCCTGGTCAAGGGCGATATCAAGACCCGCTGGGAAAGCCACGTAAAGGCGCTGCAGTGGGGCGTGATGAGCCCGAACGAAGTGCGCGCGCTGGAAGACGAAAACCCGCGCGATGGTGGCGATGAATACTATCTGCCGCCCAATACCGCCGGCACACCAGATCCGGGAAAGGACCCCGCAAATGACCCTCCGACAGATCCCTGAAGCCCGCGCCTTCCAGCGGCCGCAGAACTTCCAGTGGGACGCACCTGCAGACGTGCTGGCCCGCTGGGCGGAAACCCCGCTGGCCGCCGCTGACGGCAGCGACAACTCGATTTCCATGTTCGATGAAATCGGCGAGGACTTCTGGACCGGCGGCGGCGTTACGGCCAAGCGGGTTGCAGGCGCGCTGCGCGCGATCGGCGACACCGACGTGGTTGTCAATCTCAACTCGCCCGGCGGCGACATGTTCGAAGGCATCGCCATCTACAACCTACTGCGCGCCCACAAGCACAAGGTCACGGTCAATGTCCTGGGCTGGGCAGCGTCTGCCGCATCGATCATCGCCATGGCGGGCGACGAGATCGCCATGGGCACCGGCACCTTCATCATGATCCACAACGCCTGGGGCGGGGTGATCGGCAACCGCCACGACATGCGCGAGGCGGCAGGCCTGTTCGACTCTTTCGATGCCGCGCTGGCCGACATTTACGAGGCCCGCACCGGATCGGCCCGCGCCGACATCGAGGCGATGATGGATGCCGAAACCTTCATGGGCCCGGCTGACGCGCTGAAAGCCGGATTTGCCGACACGGTGAGTGCCGACATCAATGCCCCTGATGCACAGAATTCAGACACGAAAGACCGGGGGCTGATGGCCCGCCGGCAGACCGAGGCCGCGCTGGCGCGCGCCGGTTTCACCAGACAGGCCCGCTCCGACATGTTGTCGGAAATGGGCGTAGGAGCGGCTGCGCGCGATGCAGGCCGCCAGAACGCCGCGCGAGATGCAGGCATCGATGCTGCTGATGTTCAGCGGCTTTTGACAACCATGCGGTCACAGGAGACCTAAATCATGAATATGCACATCAACAAACAGCGGCCGGCAGTGCGCGGCATCGTCGCCGTGCGCGCCGATGCCTCGACGGCGAAAGCCATGCTGGAGCAGATCAACAAGGGCTTTGAGGATTTCAAGGTTGAAAACGACGCTCGCCTGAAAGGCATCGACAAGAAGTTCGACGATGTCGTGCAAAACGAAAAGGTCGAGCGCATCAACGCCTCGATCTCCGATCTGACGACCGAACTGGACAAGATGAACACGGCCATGGCCGCGCTCAAGCTGGGTGCCGGCGGCAACCTGCCGGACCCGGACAAGGCCGCGCACGCCGGGGCATTCAACAAGTGGTTCCGCCGGGGTGCCGATGCCGGATTGAAAGACCTGGAAGTCAAGGCCAGTCTGACCACGCAGTCAGATCCCGACGGCGGCTTCGTGGTGCCGGAGGAAATGGAAACCGCGATCGACCGGGTGCTCGGCACCGAATCGGCGGTTCGCGGCCTGGCAACGGTGCGCTCCATCAGCACCCAGACCTACAAGAAACTTGTCAACCAGGGCGGCGCATCGTCCGGCTGGGTCGGCGAGGAAGAAGCCCGGCCTGCAACCAGCACGCCGGTACTGCGCGAAATCGCCATCGAGGCCATGGAGCTGTACGCCAATCCGGCAGCAACCCAGACATTGCTGGATGATGCCCGCGTCGATATCGAATCCTGGCTGGCCGATGAAGTGGCGATCGAGTTTGCCGAACAGGAAGGCGCGGCCTTCGTGACCGGCACGGGGGTCAAGAAACCGCGTGGTATCCTGGCCTATGACACCGTTGCCAATGCGTCGTACACCTGGGGCAAGCTCGGGTTCGTGGTCTCCGGTGCGGCGGCTGCGTTTGCCTCCAGTGATCCTGCCGACGCGCTGATCAGCCTGTACTACTCGCTGAAGTCAGGTCACCGCAACGGCGCGACATGGCTGACGTCGGACGCGGTGATGGGCACGATCCGCAAGTTTAAGGACGGCCAGGGCAACTATCTGTGGGCCCCGCCTTCAGGCGCTGACATGCCAGCCACCATCCTGGGCAAGCCGACATCGACCGACGACAACATGCCGGCACTCGGCGCAAATGCCTTTCCGGTGGCGTTCGGCAACTTCAGCCGTGGCTACCTGGTCGTCGATCGCTTCGGCATCCGGGTGCTGCGCGACCCCTACACCAACAAGCCGAACGTGTCGTTCTACACGACCAAGCGCGTCGGCGGCGGTGTGGTCAACTTCGAGGCCATCAAGCTGCTCAAGTGCTCGACCTGACCTGACAGCCTCGCCGTCCGGGACCTATCCCGGACGGCCTTCATATCAATATTGATCCGGTTGAAACACCCTGGACACAATCCG
Source organism: uncultured Anderseniella sp. (assembly GCA_964424975.1). GTDB lineage: Bacteria > Pseudomonadota > Alphaproteobacteria > Rhizobiales > Aestuariivirgaceae > Anderseniella. The sequence goes on along the minus strand of CAYRLR010000175.1, from coordinate 1,819 downwards.
AAAGGTTCAAGACCATGAAAGACATTCATTCGCACATGAAGGCGGTCAGCGTCATCGGCGCTGTCGTGCTGGCGGCCGACAACACGCCGGTGGCCATCGACCGGCAGGGCTACGAGGCCGTTGAGCTGCTGCTCGAAATCGGCATCGGCGGCATCACGTTTTCCGGCACCAACAAGATCGAGTTCAAGCTCACCCACTCCGACGATGACAGCACTTACGATGCTGTGACCGTGGATGACATGCTGGGCCTCGCTTCGGTCGATAGTGGCGGCATCATCAAGTCGCTGGTCGCCGCGCACGCGGCGGCTGCCGTCTACCGCGTCGGCTACAAGGGCGGCAGGCGCTATCTCAAGCTGCTTGCCGATTTTTCCGGCACACACGGGGCCGGCACGCCGGTTGCCGCCACGGCCCTGATGATGGCCGGTTACGACAAGCCGGAAGCCGACCAGGCGTAAAGCCTGATCCTGACATCTGCTTATCACGGAAGGCCGGACCGCTCCGGCCTTCCCCATAAACAGACCAGACCCGGAAAACCCAATGCCGCACCCTGTCATAGTCACGCCGCCTGCAGCCACGCCGGTCTCGCTGGTGGAAGCAAAGGCGCATCTGCGCGTCGATCATGCGGACGAAGACACGCTGATCACGTCGCTGATCGCTGCCGCAACGGCGCACCTGGACGGCTGGACCGGCATTCTGGGCCGGTGCTTGGTCAGCCAGACCTGGCGCATGGCGTTTGACGCTTTTCCGGGTGAAAAAATCCGCATTCCACTGGGGCCGGTGATCTCGGTTGACAGTGTCGCCTATACGGACACCTCAGGAGATTCGCAGACAGTCGCAAGTTCGGGTTACGAGGTCGACCTGTACCCGCTGGAAGCCATCATCAAGGCTGGCGATGCCGGGTGGCCGGATACCGACGACGTGGTCAACGCTGTGCGTATTCAATGGACGGCAGGCTATGCCGATGCTGCTGCCGTGCCAGATGCCATCAAGAGCGCCATGCTGATGCTGATAGGTCACTGGTATGAACATCGCGAGGCCGTGGTGGTCGGCACGACTACAGTCGAATTGCCGCTGGCCGTTGCCTCGCTGTTGCGCCCGTACAGGCGCGTCGGGGTGTAGCGCGCCGCACACAATCTGAAAACCGGACAATTCAAGGGAGACCCAGACATGAGCCTGAAAACAAAGCTGCGCGCGGGCATAAGTGCCGTCAAGATCGGATCTGTGGATTTCGGCAGAGACACCTTCCAGGTCGAGTTTCCCGCCGACACCGTGATGGCCAGCGGCACGGCAGCCGGCCTGGCCGACCTGGTGTTTGCCGACACAAGGTCTATTGCAGCCTCAAGCAACGAGGAACTGGACCTGGCCGGTTCGCTGGCGATGCTTGGTGAAACCCTGACCTTCGTCAAGATCAAGGCGATCTATATCAAGGCGGCGGCTGCCAATGGCGGAAACATCATTGTCGGCGGTGCGTCATCCAATGCCTTTACCGGACCGTTCGCCGATGCAACCGACAAGATCGAGATACCGGCCGGCGGGTTTGTCATGTTGGCAGCCCCGGTTGCAGGCTGGGCGGTAACGGCGGGAACCGGTGACCTGCTGAAGGTCGAAAATGACGACAGCGGTGCGGCCGGGTCGTACAACATTGCCATTGTCGGCACCTCGGCATAACCGGGTGCGGCACCGGAGTTTCCGGCCACGCGGCAACACAGGACATCACGATGAAAGCTGTAGCGATCAAATCCGGCAGGTTCTCTCACCGGGGCAGGGATTTTGTCCTGCAACCGGGTGATGAGGTGCCTGCGCACATGGTCGAAACGGC
>CAYRLR010000174.1:0-5803 GCA_964424975.1 uncultured Anderseniella sp. | reverse complement strand
CAGCCTGTCGACTTTGCTTGGAAATTCTTCGGCAAGCTCATGTGGAACGTGAGACAATTTTATTCCCCTTGTTTTCATTGGAAAGACTGGAATTACGTTAGCGCCGCCAATGCCACTTCCCCTTGACCTATGTCAAGAACCCAGTCCCTGATGTCGCCCACCGGGTATATTCAGCCCTACTCTCCCGTGCGGGCAATATCTTCCTTGCGCCGCGAGATATAGGCCTTGAGCTCCTCATCGATGGCAGGGTCCAGTGCCGGCTGTTCGTAATCGCGCAGCAGCTGCTTCCAGATACCGTTTGCCCGCTCGGTTGCCGTTTTCGATCCGTCATCGCGCCAGCTTTCGAAATTGCGCCAGTCGGACAGCAAGGGAGCATAGAATGCATTTTCATATCGCTCGAGCGTGTGCCGGGCGCCGAAATAGTGCCCGCCGGGACCAACCTCCCGTATGGCATCCAGCCCCAGTTCATCAACGCCGGTATCGAAAGGCTCGGTGAAGGCCGCCAGCATCTGCAAGATCTCGGCATCGAGGATGAACTTCTCGAATGAACACACCAGGCCACCTTCCAGCCATCCGCCTGCGTGCAGCATCACGTTGATGTGGGACATGACGCAGCTCCACGCCGACATGCTTGATTCATATGCCGCCTGGGCATCGACGGTTGGCGAAGCGGTGGCATTGCTGGAGCGGATCGGCACACCATAGCGCCTCGCCAGCTGAGCAGAAATAACCACAGAGCGGGAGTATTCCGGCGTGCCGAACGCCGGCGACCCGGTGCGCATGTCAACGTTCGACGTGAAGTGACCGTAGAACACCGGACAGCCTTTTCGCGCGGCCTGGGCAACCATGAAGCCGGCCAGCGCCTCGGCGTTCTGCTGCACCAGCGCGCCTGCCAGTGTTGCCGGCGCCATCGCGCCGGCCAGCGTGAACGGCGTTACGTTTACCGGCTGACCGGCCAACGCCATCTCGATCAACCCGTCCGACATAGCTCCATCCAGAACCATCGGAGAATTGGTGTTGATGCCGGTGCAAAATGCTGGCCGACGTGCCAGTTCATCATCCGAACACTGCATGGCGATCTTGGCCATCTCGATGCAATCCCTGGCTCGCTTGCGGCTGTTGAGCCAGGTGGGTTGCCAGCCCTTGTCCGTGAGCGTGATCTGCGCGTACATCATGTCCAGGTGGCGCGAGGCAGCCGGCAGGTCCATCGGCTCTACACCTGCGCCGCCGTCATGGTGATAAATATTCAGCGAATGGACGAGGCGCACACAATTGCAGCAATCCTCATAGGTTCCGTCGCGCCGGCCCCTGTCCAGGTCGGATACGAACGGCGGTCCGCACACCGATGCAAACACCATCGAGTTGCCGCCAATCGTCAGGGTTTTTTCCGGGTTGCGCGCATGGACGGTGAACTCCCGCGGCACATCCATCAGCATGGCTTCGATCAGCGCGGGATCGAAACGGACAAGTTCGCTGTTGAAATCAACATCGGCACCGGCCCGGTGCAACAGTTCCAGCGCCCTGCGATCGGTAATCTTCATACCTATATCGCGCAACACATCGAGCGACGCATGATGCAGTGCCTCGATCTGGTCTTCACTGGCAATCTCGAGAGGCTTGAACGGATTGTGAACAGCCCTGAACGGCGGCTGTTGCAACGTTCCGCCGCGCGTGCGTCGCGAACGGTTACGGGGTTTTCTGGGGTTTGAATCCTGGGTCATGAAAGGGCATCCTGGCGCTGAAACGAATGGGACGATCAGGCGGAATTATTCATCCCGCCAGAACTTCCGTGCGCACCTGCCCAGGTTTCTTCATGCATGATCAACACCTTGCGCGCTGACGGCCGGTCAATAAAGCGATCAACCATATCAGCGATATTGGGGTAGTCGCGTATCGAACCCGGATAGATCTGCGGCCACACCGCCTGCATCGCAAAGCAGAAGTCCACGATGGTCAGCCTGTCACCGAAGAACCACGGCCCGGGATCAAGCGCTTCATCAATCACCCGTAAAACCTTGTCCAGGCGCTTCAGCGATGCCTGTTTCAATGCGGCCTTGGTGCTCTCGTCCTCAAAGTAGAATTCCGGGTGAAACTGCAGCATGACTTCAGGTTGCAGGGTCGAAGCCAGATAGTGCATCCATTGCAGGAAGTGACCGCGACGGCTGTCTCCGACCTCGATCAGCAGCTTTGCCTGCGGATGTTTCTCGGCAAGGTAAAGCGCTATTGCGCCTGATTCGAACACAGCCCCGTCCGGCCCGGACAGCGCGGGCACGCGGCCGTGCGGGCTGGCGGCAATGAACGCGCGATCAGGCGTATCGGAGAACAGCTTGACCCATTCAACCCGGTAGTCGGCCCCTGTTTCCTCCAGAATGGCATGCACGCCCATCGCGTAGGTGTTGGGCGCGCAGTACAGCGTGTATCGGGGAGTTGAATTGCTCATGCGCGCATCCTGCTTCCGTCAGGGTCAAACACCGGCCTTGTCTGCAAGATTGCCGGCCGCTGCTGACCCAGGATCTCCACAGTGTACGATGCATCCGGATCAACGCAATCCGCGCGAACATATCCCATCGCCAGCGACTTTTTCGTGCAAGCGCCATAGCCGCCAGAAGTGATATAGCCCACGCTTTCGCCTGCCAGCCACACCGGTTCGTCGCCCCAGGCATCAGCCATGTCGGCATCTATCTCGAACGTCACCAGGGTTTCGCGCCGGCGCTGCTCACGCAGGCCGATACACGCGTCGCGCCCAATGAAGGCCGGCTTGTCACAGTCAACGAAGTTGCCAAGTCCCGCCTCGTAGGCCGTGTAGTCCGGTGACAGGTCCAGCCCCCATGCCGGGAAGCTCTTTTCAAGACGCAACCGCATAAGCGACCGCGTGCCGGCCAGGGCAAGACCGTGCGCTCCACCGGCTTGCATGATACGGTCGAACAACACGGGCTGATGCTCATTGGCGCAATAAAGCTCATAGCCCGTCTCGCCGGTAAACGAGACGCGCAGCACAAGCACATCGCGCACCCCGGCGATTGTGAACCTGCCCGCCGACATGAACGGAAAGTCATGGGTCGAAACATCGGCTTCTGCCAATTCAGCAAGCAGGCCCTGGGCTGCGGGACCGGCCAGATGCAACCCCGACCAGTTTGCAGATTGATTGGACACTTTCACATCCAGGTCGGGTTGGTGCGTATCGAAGATGCGCTCGAAGGCCAGTTGCATAACGTCCGAGCCGAACAGCACGAATCGGTCTTCGGACAGGCGGCTGACAGAGACATCCCCCCTGACACGGCCCGCCTTGTTGAGCATCGGGGACAGCATCATGCGCCCGTCGCGTTGCGGCAGCCTGTTTGCCAGCAAGGTGTCCAGCCACGTTGCAGCATCCGGTCCCTCTACCGTAAATTTACCCATCGCGGAATATTCAAACAGACCGGCGGTCTCGCGCACCCTGCGACATTCTTCATTGACCGGGTTGAACCAGTTGGGCCTTGCGTAACCGGGCTGATCGCGAGGCTCGGTTCCCGCAGGCGCGTACCAGGCCGGGTACTCCAGCCCGAAACTTGCACCAAACACCGCATTGGCAGCCTTGAGGCGATCATATACCAGGGGCTTGCGAAGCGGCCTTCCCGCCTCGTGATCCTGCTCGGGATACACCCTGTCCGAGCGGTGCTCGTAGAAATAGCCGGTCGTCGCGCGTGTATATTCCGGGGTGGCCCAGTCTCCGAAGCGGGCCACATCCCAGCAGGAAATGTCGAAAGAAGGCTCACCTTCAATGATCCATTCGGCCATCAGCCGGCCGATGCCGCCGCCCTGATTGAAACCGGTCATCACACCGTTGGCACAATAATAGTTTGTCAATTTCGGATACGGGCCAAGCAACGGCCCGAGATCGGGCGAGAAGATCATCGGACCATTGATGATGCGTTTGACCCCTGCTCTCGCGAGGCACGGCATGATTTCAGCCGCTTGCTCGAAATGCCAGTCCATCCGCGATATGTCATCCGGCAATAGTTCATGGCCGAACTCCATCGGGGTGCCTGCTTCAGCCCAGTGCCGGCAAGGCGTTTCGTAAGCCCCGAGCAGCAAACCCTGGCCTTCCTGGCGGGCATAGCAGTTGGTTTCCCCGTCATTGATCTGCGGCAGTTCAAAATCGAGGGCCGCAACCTCCGGCACGGTTTCGGTGACCAGGTAATGATGCTCCACCGGTACCAATGGCAACCGGATACCGGCCAGGGCGGCCACCTCGCGCCCCCACAGTCCGGCTGCGTTGACCAGCACATCGGCGATAATGGTACCCGACGGCGTCACCACCTGCCAGCGCCCGTCCGGCAGTGCATTGGTCTCGATGACAGGCGTGTGGCGATGAATGACAGCGCCCAGCTTGCGTGCTGCTGCCGCGAACGCCTGGGTGGCGCTGGCCGGATCAACGTGGCCGCCCTTGTCTTCCCACAGCGCAGCATAAAGCGGCGTAGTGTCAATGATCGGCGCCCGGCGGCGGACTTCGTCCAGGGAAATCATGTGGCTTTCAATACCCTGCCGGCGCACTGCAGCCCCCATGCGGGTATACATTTCAGCCTCTTCGCGGGTTCTGCACAGCCCAAGCCCGCCGGTATCATGGAAACCGCAGGACTGGCCACTTTCGCGTTCCAGTTCCCGGTAGCAGTCAAAAGTGTACTTGTGGACTTCCGCAACCGGCGATGGTGCGGTGACTGTAAACAGGCCGCCCGCAGCATGCCATGAGGACCCGGAGGTCAACTCCTGACGCTCCAGAAGAACGCAGTCTTTCTGGCCCAGCTTCGCCAGGTGATAGAGTATCGAACAGCCGACAACGCCACCACCGACCACCACGACATTTGCATGTGAGCGCATTGTTGAAATCCGGACGCGGCGGCAAAACAGGTATATGGCGCACCATTGCCGCCACGCCGCCGAGCCTACTTTTCACAATACGGCTGCGCAAGTCAAAACTGTGATCACAAACTGTGCACTTGCCTGTTTCATGAGCCAAAGCGCACAAATCAGATACTGGGGCACATAATCCCTTGCAATCCTGAACCGCTGACCTAGTCTGTGTGATCACAGAGTTTCAAGCATGCCACAGACCATAACACTCAGCTCTAATCCGGAGATTCAAAATGTCTGACGAGTTCAAAACCAACTATCTCTTCAACCGGTTTGTCTCGGGCAAACTGTCCCGGCGCGAGTTTATCGGCAGTTTGGCTGCAATGGGCGCCTCCGCGGCGCTGATTGACACCTTCATTCTAGACCGGGCCCTGGCAGCCACGCCCAAGAAAGGTGGCAAAATCACCGTCGGGACTGAAGGCCAGCAACCCGGTGACTCGCTTGATCCGACCAAGTTCAACTCTACCAGCAACCTGCTGATGGGCTTCACCGTTTATGACCTGCTGGTCAACCGCGGCCCCGACCTCAAGCCGATTCCCTGGCTGGCGGAATCCTGGGAGGCCAGTGCCGACTCCAAGACATGGACCTTCAAGCTGCGCACGGACGTGACCTGGCACGATGGCAAGAAGTTTACCGCCGATGACGTCATCTATTCATGCGGACGCCACACGGCAGAAAAGTCGGAGTCCCCGGCCAAGGGCTATATGAGCCAGATTGCCGGGATTAGGAAGGACGGCGACCACACGGTGATCTTCACCCTGAACGCAGGCAATGCCGACTTCCCGATCGTCATGTCCGATACACGCGTACACATTACCCAGGCAGGTTATGAGGATTTCGCATCCGGCACCGCACCGGGCACAGGTCCGTTCAAGGTCAAGGAATTCAAGCCCGGCCAGCGCTATATTTTTGA
>CAYRLR010000173.1:0-5810 GCA_964424975.1 uncultured Anderseniella sp. | reverse complement strand
CAAGTCTGGCACGCAAGACCTGCCAAGTCGATGCAGCATGTACTCTTTTCGAGGGAATTGTTTGTAAGCTGCACAATGAAGACTTGCCAAAGTCGCGCAATACCCGGAAAAATACCCCACAGCCACGCACTTAAAAAAGGATGCGGTTTCACATGACCATAGGGCCAGGCAAGGACACTTTGATGGTCTTGCTGAATACGTTGAAACAACGCCATCGCGATCTGGATGTCGCTATTGATTCGCTGGTCGCCACCGCCAGCGCCGACCAGTTGCAGTTACGCAGGCTGAAAAAGGAGAAACTGGCACTGAAAGACCGCATCGCCAAGATCGAGGATGATTTCCTGCCGGACATCATTGCCTGACATCATAGCCTGACAAACACCTAATGGCCGAGCAGCCACCGCGCACTGTCGGAAATCGGATCTTGCAGGTATAATACACTGAAATTCACAGAAACAACGTTGCGCTGGCAGGCGTTATTCATATAATCGCGCGCTTTCCCGGATCCCGGCAGGCACCGCCTGTCAGGCATCGGGGCAACGCGAAGGCATTGAGACATGGCTAAATCGGGCAAATGCGACGTTGCTGTCATCATGGGAAGCCAGTCTGACTGGCCGATCATGAAACACGCCGCCGATACGCTTGCAGCACTTGGCATTTCCCATGAAGCACGCATTGTGTCGGCTCATCGCACACCGCATCGTCTGTATGAGTTTGCCAGTGGTGCAAGGCAACATGGTTTCAAGGTTATTATTGCCGGCGCCGGCGGTGCCGCGCACCTCCCCGGCATGACGGCCAGCCTTACCCCGCTGCCGGTGTTTGGAGTGCCCATCGAGAGCAAGGCGCTGCAGGGCGTGGATTCGCTGCACTCCATCGTGCAGATGCCTGCCGGCATTCCCGTGGGAACGTTGGCAATTGGCAAGCCCGGGGCCATCAATGCAGCTCTGCTGGCAGCCGCCGTGCTGGCCCTGGGTGACCCGGAGCTTGCAGAAAGGCTGGATGCCTGGCGCACCGCACAAACCGACGCGGTTGCGCGTCTACCGGATGCAGGTTGACCGGCTGTGAGTAATGATCCCCTTCAACGCGGCAGCGTGATCGGCATACTGGGTGGCGGACAGCTGGGCCGGATGCTGGCCATGGCAGCCGCCCGTCTCGGTTTCAGGGTCCACATCTACTCGCCTGCCGGTGACAATCCCGCCTTCGCCGTTGCTCACCGGAATACCGAGGCAGAGTTCGACGATGACGCCGCGCTGCAGGCATTTGCCGCGACCTGCGATGTGATAACCTATGAGTGGGAAAACGTGCCGGTAGCCATCTGCGATCTGATTGAAACAATTTGCCCGGTTCGCCCGGGCGCAGATGTGTTGCGCATTTCGCAGGACCGGATTGCAGAAAAAACCTTCATTTCCGGCCTTGGCATCCCGGTGCCGGCGTTTCATCCGGCCGGATCGCTGGCAGAACTTGAACAAGCCGTTGCGCATATCGGCCGCCCCGGGGTATTGAAAACCCGGCGTTTCGGCTATGACGGCAAGGGACAAACCCGCATCGCGACCGACTCCTCGCTGGCCGATGCCTGGGCCGCGATTGGCCAGCAACCGGCTATTCTGGAAGCCCTGGTGCCATTTGACCGGGAAGTATCGGTCATTGCGGCGCGCGGACTGGATGGCACCGTTGCCACATTTGACATACCGCAAAACCTGCATGAAAACGGCATCCTGCGCTCATCAACAGTGCCGGCACAGCTCAAATCCCGAACCGCCGCCCAGGCGCGCGACATTGCAGCTACATTATTGGAATCGCTGAATTATGTGGGGGTCATGGCAGTTGAACTGTTCGTATCCACCAGAGGCGGAACCGAAAGTCTGATGGTGAACGAAATTGCGCCGCGGGTTCACAATTCAGGTCACTGGACCGAGGCAGCCTGCCATGTCTCCCAGTTTGAACAGCACATTCGCGCCATTGCCGGGTGGCCGCTTGGCGATACCAGGCGCAGTTCGGACTGCGTGATGGAAAACCTGCTTGGCGATGAGATTTTCACATGTGCGGCGCTGGCCGGCGTGGCTGGAGCCGTGGTTCATGACTATGGCAAGGCAGCCAGCCGTGAAGGGCGCAAAATGGGCCATGTCACTCGCCTGATTTTAAGGAAATAACGCTGTTTTGCCGGTTTATGTCTGTGTTTTACACTCGACACAAGGCTCTTGTTCTGGTACTCACAGCACCAATCGGGCCGGGCTATCGCTTGACCTGCTGTCATTTTTTGTTTCCGGCTTCGGCCTCATCGCATATTTGGCGGCATCTGACCTGAACAATTTTAACGCCAACACGGGGTAATTGCCTGTGCATGTAATTGTACGCGACAATAATGTAGACCAGGCGCTCAAGGCGCTGAAGAAGAAGATGCAGCGCGAAGGTATCTTTCGTGAAATGAAGCTGCGTGGTCACTTCGAAAAGCCTTCTGAAAAGAAGGCCCGCGAAAAGGCTGAAGCCATTCGCCGTTCCCGCAAGCTGGCGCGCAAGCGCGCGCTGCGCGAAGGTGGCATTGTCCCCGGACGGCGCGGCAAGTAAGCTTCAGCTTTAGAGTTCCGCATACTTGATTGAGCCTGCTCGACCTGGTTCGGCGTGGGCTTTTTCGTGTCTGATGCCCGCCGGACACTCCGTCATGGTGCAGCTTGATTTGCCCTGAGGAACGCTTTGATAGCGCCCCAGCTGAGTGCTGTCAGCGGGTCTATATGATTACCGTCATGCAGGGTCAGAAACTCTTTCGGCGCTGTGAAGGCCTCAAACAACCGCTTGCCCTGGATATAGGGAACAATCCTGTCAGCGGTGCCGTGCAACACGAAAACCGGCCCAGTGACCCTGGGTGCGAAGTCAATTGACCGGAACTGGTCCTTCATCAGCAAGCCAACCGGCAGGAACCAGTACCTTGTTCGCGCCACGTCGGCTGCCGAGGTAAACGGTGAATCAAGAATAACCGCCAATGGCGCTGTTTTCGGGTCAGCCGCCAGTTGCGTGGCAATCCCTGTGCCCAGAGATTCTCCAAACAGGATGATGCGGGCTGCGGATATGCCCTGTTCCTGCAGGAACTTCATCGCGGCGCGTCCGTCCTCGACCAATCCCTTCTCGGTCGGACTGCCGGTGGACCCGCCATACCCGCGCCAGCTCAGGGCAAGTACACCGAAGCCTTGTTCATGAAACAGCCTGAAGCGCTCTGCCCGGTCACCGACAGTGCCGGCATTGCCGTGCATGTACAAGATCACCGGCGCATCGGCCTTCGGCGGCAGTGCCAGCCACGACACCAGCATTTCACCATCGTCGGTATGGAGAGACGCGACACTGAACCCATCCAGTCCGTATCCTGCCGGAGCCTCGATGCCTGCCTCGACGCTTTGTTGCGGAAAATACTGAAGTTTTCTCTGCGCCACGTACATGAATGCCGCCATGGCGATATATATGATGGCGACAAGAATCGCTAAGCTGATCATGATTTTCTTCATGTGTTCGGATCAAAGAAGAAACCGGCAGTCCATGACCACCGGTTTCAATTGTCAATCAGTCTAGAGCATCATCCGATCAGATGGAATCATCTGATCGGATAAAGATGCTCGATTCCAAAGTGTTAGAGCAATTTTATCCACCCAAGTGGATGGATATTGCTCTTGCAGACAAGACACATCAATCCATCGACTTGACGATACCTTCAACCATTTTCTTGGCATCGCCCAGCAACATCAGTGTGTTGTCGCGATAAAACAGTGAGTTGTCGATGCCTGCATAGCCAGACGCCAGTGAGCGTTTGGAGAACATCACCGTACCGGCGTTCCAGACTTCCAGAACCGGCATGCCGTAGATCGGCGACTGCGGATCTTCCTTGGCTGCAGGATTGGTCACATCGTTGGCGCCGATCACATAGACAATGTCGGTATTGGCGAACTCCGAGTTGATGTCTTCCAGCTCAAACACTTCATCATAAGGCACATTGGCTTCCGCCAGCAGCACGTTCATGTGGCCGGGCATGCGGCCAGCCACCGGGTGAATGGCATACTTGACCGAAACCCCGGCCGCCTTCAATTCGTCAGCCAGTTCGCGCAGCGCATGCTGGGCCTGCGCCACCGCCATGCCGTAACCCGGCACGATGATGACCGAAGATGCATTTTTCAACATGAAGGCAGCATCTTCCGCGGAGCCCTGCTTGACCGGCCTGACTTCACCATCGGCCCCGGTTGCAGGCCCGGCAGTTTCGCCGCCAAACCCGCCCAGGATCACCGAGATGAACGATCGGTTCATGCCTTTGCACATGATGTAGGACAGGATTGCACCGGATGAACCGACCAGTGCCCCGGTAATGATCAAGGCCGTATTGCCGAGGGTGAAACCGATTCCGGCAGCAGCCCAGCCTGAGTATGAGTTCAGCATCGACACCACCACCGGCATGTCTGCGCCACCGATCGGGATGATGATCAGAACACCAAACACCAGCGCCAGAACCACGATCAACCAGAACGCGGTCGTCGACTGGGACGCCATGAACCAGATGATGGAAACCATGATAGCCGCAAACAGCGCAATATTGATCATGTGGCGCATCGGCAACATGATCGGCGAACCAGATACACGACCGGACAATTTGCCGAACGCGATGACCGAGCCGGTAAATGTGATGGCACCAATGCCTGCGCCCAGCGCCATTTCCAGCAATGAAGCCGCCTTGATGTGCCCCGAGGCATCGGAGATATTGAACGCGCCTGGCGCATAGAGCGCAGCAGCTGCCACAAACACGGCGGCCAGGCCAACCAGCGAGTGGAAAGCCGCCACCAGTTCCGGCATGGCAGTCATCGGAATATTCTTGGCCGTATAGGCACCAATGCCGCCGCCGATGGCGATGGCCAGAATGATCAGGCCCCAGGTGGCAAAAGAACCAACGCCCAGCAGCAGCAGCGTCGTCACCACGGCGACGCCCATGCCGATCATGCCGAACTGATTGCCCTGCCTTGAAGATTCAGGGTGCGAAAGCCCGCGCAGCGCCAGAATGAACAGGACGCCTGAAACGAGGTAAAGAAGTGCCGCGATATTTGCTGACATCACTTGGCTTCCTTCTTCTTGTACATGGCCAGCATTCGCTGGGTGACCAGGAAGCCACCGAATATGTTCACACTGGCAAACACCAGCGCAATGAAGCCGAACGCCATGGCCGCAGATGAACCCGACGCTATTGCGCCCGCGCCCACCGCCAGCAAGGCGCCGACCACGATCACCGAGGAGATTGCGTTGGTCACTGACATCAACGGCGTGTGCAGCGCAGGCGTTACCTGCCATACGACATAATACCCGACGAATATCGCCAGTATGAAGATCGCCAGTCGAAACACGAACGGATCAATTCCTGTTGCCGCGCCAGCCGCAGCACCGGCACCATCCGCAATCAGTTGCGCCTGATCAGCCAGAGCCTGCGCCTGTTCGGAAGCGGTTCGCGCGCTGTCTGCTGCGTTTCGCGCGGTTTCGGCAGCGGCTTTTGCAGCCTCTACCACCTGTTCCGGGGTCATTCCTGCCATTGCCCTAGTTCCCCTTCTTTGCTGTCAGAACCGGATGCACGATTTCGCCATCGCGCATCAGCCCGCAACCGGTGATGATTTCGTCTTCCCAGTCGAGCCGCATCTCACCTTCCGGTGACACCATCAGATCGACAAAATTCTGCAGGTTCTTCGCGTAGAGCGACGAGGCGTTGCCGGCAAGTCTGCCGGGCAGGTTCTCGTGGCCCATGATGGCGACGCCCTTGTGGTCAACAATCTTGCCAGGCCTGGACAGCGGGCAGT
>CAYRLR010000172.1:0-5830 GCA_964424975.1 uncultured Anderseniella sp. | reverse complement strand
CAGGAAAGATGAATTTGCACATCGGACAGGTTACCAACCTGCACGGCAGCGACGGCGTTTTGAGCGGGGTGACGGTCAAGAGCAAGGAAGGCGAGATCGAGGTTGCCTGCAACACCATGTTACCGTTCTTCGGCCTGACCATGAAACTTGGACCGGTTGCCGATTGGGGGCTCAATCTGGAAGAAAACCTGGTGCCGGTGGACACGGAAAAATTTGCAACTTCCGAACACGGTATCTTTGCCATTGGCGACATCAATACCTATCCCGGCAAACTGAAGCTGATCCTGTCAGGTTTCCATGAAGCCGCGCTGATGTCGCAGGAAGCCTTCCGGATCATCAACCCGGGTGAACGGCTGTTGTTCCAGTACACGACATCAAGCTCAAATCTGCAAAAGAAACTGGGCGTGGCCTGACCATTTGCCTGCGCGGCCGGGTCAACAGGGCTTCAGGCAGTCTTGACCAGTTGCACTGACAGGTTGAAGATCATCAAGATACAGAAAACCTGCAAGAGACCCGATCCGGTCGCTTGCGGGTTTTTTGACGACAACAGGCCCCTTTGTTGATCTGGATCATTTGAACACCCGCCAGATACATATATTTCATTGAATGTGTATTCCGATTTGCCGGAAGCCGGAACCAAGGAGGTTCTATCAATGAAGAAGAATGTTGGAACAGTTGATCGCGCGGTGCGTGTTGTTGTTGGCGTTGCGCTTATCGCGTGGGCATTGCTTGGTACAAGCGAATATGCCTGGGCAGGCTGGATCGGGGTTGCTCCCCTATTGACTGCCGTGATGGGCTGGTGTCCGCCATACAGCCTGTTGGGCATCAACACCTGCGGCATGAAGAACACCTGAAATGGGCGCCATTAACGGGTCCTGACCCTGGAGCATGCTCTAGATTTTGCCGGCTGCTCTGAGCACGGCAAGCAGGTCGTCGTGAGGCAGGGCGCGCACCGTCAATCCGTTTTTGCCGGTCATGGTTTCGTTGACGATCATGGCATCAAGTACGGCTTCTTCCACGGTCTCCACGACGCCCTGGAACAGCGGGTCCAGTTCAGCGTCGGCCAATGCTTCAAGGTGGCGGACGCCACCGGACCGCAAGGCTTGGGTGTTGGCGGTGGAAAAGACCAGGAATATGTCACCGGATGAGTTGTGGCCAATTGTGCCGGTACGCGCCAGGCCAAGCGGAACGCGGCGCGCCAGGCGCTTGCATTGATGCGGCAGCAGGGGGGCGTCCGTTGCCACGATGGCGATGATCGAACCGGATCCCTTCGAGCGGAATTCGCCACCGGTCAACTCACGCCCGGCGTGCACTCCCAGTATGGTCAGTTCAGGTCGCAAACCGAAGTTTGACTGAACGAAAGTGCCGATGGTGTACCGGGTACCGCTCATGTCGATCTGGCGGGATGCGCTGGCAGATCCGGCCTTGAATTCATAAGTGGACATGCCGGTGCCGCCGCCAACGCTGCCCATCTCCAGCGGTCCCGATACTGCCGTGTCCAGCGCCGCCATGACATGGTCGGTGTTTACATGGAACCCGTTGATATCACTGAGTTCTCCATCATAGGTTTCGGCTGCGACCGGCAAGCCCCAGTCCTGCCCCGTGCCGATGTCATTTGCCACCAGCCAGCGCAGGGTTGCATCACGCGCAATACCGCATGAAGCCGTGTTGGTGATGGTTACCGGCGTCTGCAATTCGCCGGCTTCCTCGATCCAGATGGTGCCGGTCATCTCGCCATTGCCGTTGAGCGAATAAGTGCCGGCCATACAGGGTGTGTCGGAGCCTGTTCGGCCACGCGGCAATATGCCGGTTACACCGGTGCGAATATCGTCGCCCTCGATCAATGTGGTATAACCGACCTCGACGCCGGCCACGTCGGTAATCGCGTTATCCTGTCCAGGTTTGCCCGGTAGCGGCAAACCCAATCCGCGGGCCCGGGGTTTTCCCGATGGTGTATGTTCCCAGTTTCTTGATAGCATGGTGACCTTGGCTGTTACGACTGTTTGGCGGCATGATGACGCCACAGCGATGCTGCCACAAGGGCTGAAATGATGACACTGAGCGAAGAGTTCCTGGCTGCACTTGAAACAATATGCAGCGTGCGCCAGGCCGAAGCAGTGGCTGCACTGGACGCGGGGTTCTATCCGGAAAACCTGGGTGCCGGTATTATGGCGCTGCCCGGGTCCACCAGCGAGGTTCGCGCGATTGTCGACCTGTGCAGGGCGCACAAGGTAACGATGGTGCCGCATGGCGGACGCACCGGGCTTGCAGGCGCAGGTGCGAGCGTCCCGGGCCAACTGATTGTTGACGTGAGGCAGATGAACAAGATCGAGGACCTGGATCCCGGCACGGCCACCATCAGTGTTCAGGCAGGTGTAACGCTGCAGGAGGTGCAGGAAGCGTGCGCTGTACTTGGTCTTACACCGGGCATTGATATCGCTGCACGCGGCAGCGCCACCATTGGAGGCATGATCTCCACCAACGCCGGCGGCATGGAAGCGTTTCGGTGCGGGGTGATGCGTCACCGGGTGCTGGGTCTGGAAGCTGTCTTGCCGGGTGGCGATGTGTTGTCGGACATGACCCGTGTGAGCAAAGTCAATGAGGGACTGGACATCAAGCACATGCTGATCGGGGCGGAAGGACGCCTCGGCATCGTGACGCGTGCAGTGCTCAAACTGGATGCCTTGCCGCGCGCCATGTCGACAGCGCTGGTCTCGTTTGAGAGCGCTGCAGCAGCCGTTGATGCCTTTCATCGCCTGAAGGCTGGAGGCGGGCTGCTGAGAGCAGAAATCATGTGGCGGACCTATGCGGAAACCGTTGCACAGGATGTGGGGCTCGAGGACCTGATAGCCTCGTTTGCAGGTCGGCTCCTGGTGTTGTTTGAACATGGCGCGGCCACACAGCAGGATGCCCGAACCGCCCAGCAGGACGGTCTGCTTGCGCTCATGGAAAGTGGTGCGGCCGTGCACGCAATCGTTGCGCAGAATGATCGCCAGGCAGCGGATTTCTGGCGTATCAGGGAAGAAAGCTGGGCAGTCGAGAGACGGTGGCCCGGCGGGTACTGGTATGATGTATCGGTGCCGTTGAATGCGCTGGACCAGTATGTGGCTGAACTGCAAGGATGCCTGCAGCGGCTTGCAGCGGATGTGAATTTCAGTTGCATGGGGCATCTGGGCGACGGCAACCTGCACATCACAGTCTCGGCGCCGAACGGCAATCAGCCTGACAAGGCGCCCGTGGACGCCGCGATTTGTTCGCAACTGAAGTCGATGGGGGGATCTTTCTCCGCAGAGCACGGCGTCGGACTTGAAAAAATGAAGGCTCTGAGCGCCTATGGTGACCCGGCCAAACTTGCAATGGCACGGCTGATCAAACAGGCGATGGATCCGGATAATCTGATGAACCCGGGAAAGGTGCTGGAGTGAGCCGTGACAGTTTGCACAGCTCGGGCTGTTTACCGCAACAAATAGAGCCATTTCCGCCCGGATCACGGCGCATTTCCGGTCACGTCATGCTGCACTGGTTTCCAGGTCGCTGACTGCGGCGCGCGACACGTTGGATGGTTCGTCGAACATTACTGGTAGCTTGGCGTGCCATTCGGCTTGTGCCGGTCCGGCACGGCTCCGGCAATTATTCATCCGAAATTCACCATGTTGATGGGCTTTGGCACAGATGCCGGGCGTAGTTGGATAATGGGCGATATTCTGCAGGTTTGCATGGCGCCGCCAGTGCTCATGGTAAACTGGCGAGCTCGTGGCTTACACGAAAGCCATTGATATGATTCAGGATTTGTTAGCCGTGAATAGTTCAATTTGACCACAATTTGCACTGCTCTGCTATAAGGATTCACGGAAATTCGTGGGCTGAGGTTGACGTTAACTTCAGCACAACCGGCCTTGGGTCAACTCTTTTTCAGGTCGGATTACGGGAGATTAAAACATGGTTGGCATTATGTCTAAACTGTTCAGGTTTGGTAACAGCGAGTCCGGCGCACTTGCGCCCATTTTGGCTGTTGCAGCGATCCCGGTCATCATGGCTGCCGGAATAGCAGTCGATTATGGCAATGCTATCTCCATGCAGGCACGCCTGCAGGCTGCCGTCGACGCTGCGGCGCTGGCGGCGGGGCGTGAATCGAACATGTCGGAATCCGAACTTAACCGCATTGCCAATGATTACTTTAATTCAAATTTCGGTAGCCCGGCGAACTCCGGCACGCCGCAAATGCAGCTCGTCATCAACGACGACAACCTGGTCGTCAATGGCACAGTGACTGTCAAAAACTACCTCACCAAGATCGCAGGATTTAATACAACAAAAATAACTGCCACATCCCAGGTGACCAAGGAGGCTACCGGGCTCGAAGTCGTCCTGGTGTTTGACAATACCGGGTCAATGGGGCAGCAGAGCCGACTTTCCACGCTGAAAGTTGCCGCGAATGATTTTGTGGAAATCCTGTTTGGGCCGCGCGACGTCGCTGACACCCTGAAAGTGGCCGTGGTGCCATTCTCGCAGTTCGTCAATGTCGGTCCTGATAAATCCGATAAGTTCTGGCTCGACACAAACGGTGCCAACTCACTGTCCAAGGTCAATTTCAAGAACAGCAACTGGCACAACTGGCGCGCCTGGACCAAGATTCAGAACCGGTCATGGACCGGTTGCGTGGAATCGCGTGCCGGTGACCTGTCGGTCAGTGACGATCTGCCGATCGCAAGCAATGGAGATACCCTGTTTCCGCCGGCATTTGCACCCGATGAGCCCGGCAACAGTTCCAGCACGACCTACTTCAGCGAAGGCAATAACGACTACAGTTACAGGAACAGCTATCTTTCAGACACCAACACCACGAGCATCAGCAACCGCCAGAGGCACCAAAGGAAGTATAATAATGCTTCGGTGTCAACTACGTCTCGTGGACCGGACAAAGGCTGCAACATTCAGCCAATTCAGGCTTTGACCAATGTAAAGGCACCGGTTCTGGCTACGATCAACAACATGAAAGCTGATGGTTACACTCATGTGGCCGAAGGTGTTGGCTGGGGTTTGCGGGTGATTTCGCCCGGCGCACCGTTCACCGAAGGTGTGGACTACAGCGACGAGGATATCACCAAGGCGATGGTGTTGTTGACTGACGGCGAGAACACCTTTGATACCGAAGACAATCACAATGGCTCAACGTACACGGCCTATGGATTTCTCGATCAGGCCCGCCTTGGATCCAGCAATTACTGGACAGCTATCAATAAACAAAACGATTTGCTGGCCAAAGCCTGTAACAATGTCAAAGCGGCAGGCATAATAACTTACTCGTTTGCCTACAATGTGCCCAGTGCCACCCAGCGTAACCTGATCAAGAACTGTGCATCGGACCCGGAAAAATACTTTGATCCGCCGTCAAATGCAGCACTGGTTGAAAACTTCCAGCAGATTGCCGACGAACTGCGCAAGCTGCATTTGAGCCAGTAAGAAATAAAAACAGGAAAGACAGACCTCGAAAAACGAGGCGTCAAACAAGTGAACCCCGCATTCTTGACGAATGCGGGGTTTGTTGTTTGAGGCCATATCGCTCACGCCAGCAGCCTTCGGCTGCGCTCCGCGGGGGCGCACTTCGTGCGGCGGCCAGTCGGCCTTGCCTCGGCACTGAGTGCCGGGGGTTATACCGCTCACGCCAGCAGCCTTCGGCTGCGCTCCGCGGGGGCGCACTTCGTGCGGCGGCCAGTCGGCCTTGCCTCGGCACTGAGTGCCTCGGAGGAGTACATCAAACCTGTTGTGATTGACTCTGGAACTAGACCCGACGGGTCTCGGGCCGGTCAGGCCCGCCCCCGCGGAGCGC
>CAYRLR010000171.1:0-5837 GCA_964424975.1 uncultured Anderseniella sp. | reverse complement strand
GGTCGGCGCCGGAAAAGCCCGGCGTGCCGCGTGCAATCGTCTTGGCGTTCACATCCGGAGCAAGTGGCACATTGCGCATATGCACTTTCAGGATTTTCTCGCGACCTTTCACGTCCGGATTGGGCACGACGATCTGCCGGTCAAAACGGCCAGGACGCAACAGGGCCGGATCAAGAACGTCCGGACGGTTGGTTGCTGCAACCAGGATGACGCCCTCATTGGCTTCAAAACCATCCATCTCGACAAGCAACTGGTTGAGCGTCTGTTCGCGCTCGTCATTGCCGCCGCCAAGACCCGCACCACGGTGACGGCCGACAGCGTCGATTTCATCGATAAAGATGATGCAGGGCGCATTTTTCTTGGCCTGCTCGAACATGTCGCGGACACGGCTTGCGCCAACGCCGACAAACATCTCGACGAAATCGGAACCCGATATGGTGAAGAACGGCACATTGGCTTCGCCTGCAACGGCGCGGGCCAGCAAGGTCTTGCCGGTACCGGGAGGTCCGACCAGCAGCGCACCTTTTGGAATCTTGCCGCCAAGGCGCTGGAACTTGTGCGGATCACGCAGGAATTCCACGATCTCCTGAAGGTCTTCCTTGGCTTCATCCACACCCGCAACGTCTTCAAACATCACGCGCCCGTGGCGCTCGGTCAGCAGCTTGGCTTTCGACTTGCCGAAGCCCATTGCCTTGCCGGACCCGGACTGCATCTGGCGCATGAAGAAAATCCACACGCCTATCATCAGCAGGATCGGGAACCATGACAGCAACATGCTGGAAAAGGCACCATCGCTGTTGGCGGCCTGGGCGCTGATATTGACGCCTTTTTCGCTCAGTGTTGCCACAAGGTTGGGATCGTTCGGCGCGAAAGTCTCAAACGCCTTGCCGTCGTTCAACTTGCCGGTGATCTGGTCACCTGCAATTGTGACGTCACGAACTGATCCGGATTCCACCTTCGTGATGAACTCCGAATAGGTCAGACTATCGGCCCGCGTTGAGCTGCCGGGTTGTTGAAACAGGTTGAACAAAGCGAACAAAAGCATCGCAATGATCACCCACACGGCGAAGTTGCGGAAATTACCCACGGGCACTGCATCCTTTCAGGAATGTCACAAGGCGATTTGAAACCAACATCAAAGCCACCCTGTTACAAAATTCGGTTAGACCTAACATAGGTACGACTGCATCCTTTGCCAAGATTAATACCAAAGGAAGAAATTAAGAATGAACCGGTTTCCGGTCCGCAAGAAGGCGAAACACAATATTTTGTTCACCTGTTGAACCAGGGCGGCGGCTGTCACAGGGCAGCATGACCCGGTTTTCAGCATCAATAACCGCCGGAAGGCCCTGCCAGACGAACTCCGGCACGACCGGCGGCCGTTGCGGCCGAAGCTTTCCGGGCACATCGCGCAATGCCATCAGTTCCACAGGACCTGCCTTGCAGCCGGTTGAAACATGATAACGCCGGTCCCACTCAGCAACGCTTTGTCCCGAGGCAAGCTGTACGGGCGTTTCATTGACCCGGCTGGCCTCGCGTCCGACAACGAACTCGGCTGTTCTGCGCACGATGCGGCACCCGGCGAAAGTTCTGGCCTTTTCTGCGCCGGACTGCATCCAGCTCAGCAGGTTTTCCGCGCCGGCCAGGCTTTGCTCCATGCCGCCGCCATAGGCCCTGGCCACCGCCAGCAGGCAGCGCAGCTGAATTTCGTCCGGTGCCTGCAGAAACCGCCCGCGTGCGATACCGGCAAAACCGGCAGCTTGATGAGTGACCGTGTCCCGCTCCAAAGCTGCAGCGGCGTGGACCAGCGCGGCGCGCGCCCGTGAGAGCCGGCGCGAAGAACGCGCCAGGTCGGCCCCGCTTACCCCTTGCTGTTGCAGTATCGCGAGAGCCTCGCGCACCCGCACGCGCTCATATCCGGTGTCGCGGTTGGTCGGGTCTTCCATCCAGCGGGCACCGGCGCGCTGCAAGGTTGCGCGCAAGCGTGATCGGCCGGTCTCCAGCAGAGGCCGAATAATGCTGACCCCCTTGAAGCAGGTCACCGGTTGCATGGCGGACAGCCCGTCAACACCGGCACCTCTGGCCAGGGCCATGACGAAAGTTTCAGCCTGATCGTCAAGCGTGTGTGCGGTAACCAGTACCGCCGACTGCCGGCGGCAGACGTCACACAGCAAGCCGTAGCGTGCATCGCGCGCTGCCGCCGGCAACCCGGTCTTGGGATGCGGTCCGTCCCAGCGCAACTTCTGCGCCGGCAACCCCAGTGCAGCTGCTTCCTGCAGGACAAAATCGGCTTCTGCGGCTGCTTCGGGCCGCAATGCGTGATCCACGGTCACAACATGAATGCCTGGCCGCAGGTGAGGTTCGAGGCCGTCGCTCCAGCGCGCCATCAACCCCATGAGCGCCATGGAGTCAGATCCGCCCGACACGGCAAGCACCAGATTGCTCAGGCCACCCAGATGGCGGCAGAACACAACGGCGGCTTCGCGATCATCGATAGCCTCGATATCAGCTACACCCGGCACGTTGCATTTCTTTGAGCGAGGTGTTGCGCAGCGAGGCCTGGCTGGCAAATTTCTTGTTGACCTCGGCAAACGTGGAGCACGCCTGTTTAGTCTGTCCAAGCTTGTTCAGCGACATCCCCAGTTTCAGCAGGTTTGAGCCTCGCTTGTCGCTTTCGGGGAAATTCTGGTACCCGGCCAGGAAAGTCTGCGCAGCCTGCTTCCAGTCGCCTTGCGCATAGTATGCCTCGCCAAGCAGAAACTGCGCATCATCAGCCAGTTCATGTTGCCTGTGCTTGGTCACAAATGTGCGAAACCCGGATACAGCGCCGGAAAAGTCCCGTGACCGGTAGCTGGATTGCGCCTGCTTGAACAAACCGTCCGCGCTGGTGTCGAACCCGCTGCTGGCGCCGTTTGACCCCGCTGCAAGATTGCTGCCGCCTGCACTGCCGTCGAGCAGCGCCGTTTCGACCGGTTCCGGCGCCAGCGATGGACGTCCGTTCGCATCGAAGGCCGGTTCCTGCACCGGTTCGGCCTGATAGGCTTGCGGACCCTGTTGCAGTTGATACTGCGGCTGCCCCTGGGGGATCTGCTGAACTGTTGACTGGCCGCCGCCGATCGGCGGCAGAGCCTGCGATTGCACGCCCTGTACCTGGCGGGGCTGATTGCCGGTTTGCTGCCATTGTTGCTGTTGCACTTGCGGCTGCAGAGGCTGTGCCGGAGGCATATAGGTCGGTTGCGCACCCACCGCGGGAGGCGTTTGAGCGTTGTCCAGGGTCAGCGTTCCAAGCACCTGCGGTCCCGATGCCAGTCCGCCGCGCGGAATTCGCGACCCGCTTTCCATCTCAACCGACTGCTGCATCTGGCCATAGTTCGGCGCCGGGGCCACCTGCCCCTGATCCCATTGCCCGGATTGCTGTTGCGGCGCGATCACCGATGCCATCTGCCGTTTGTTCTTGAACAGCAAGCCCTGGCGTTCCAGTTCACGCAAGCGGTTCAATTCGCGCTGCATGTCATACAACTGTTGCGCCATGGCATTCATCTGCGCCGAAAGTTGCTGCAACTGCGCCTCTATCTGCACATTGCCGCCACCGGTTGCCCCGCCTCTGCGGACTTCGGCTTCCAGCCGGATGATCCGGTCATACAGTGAATTCCACTGATCCGATTGGGCCAATGCAGAGCCCGCCGGCAAAACCGCGAGCCCCAGCAACGAGATGGCCAAAGAGCGTTTGAGCTGTTTGATCATGAAAGCAGTCCCTCAAGCGAGTTGGATCAGGATAAATTCCGATTATAACAATCGAAAATCATAAACCTGATCTGGCCAGACCTCAACCGGGAGATGCGCCACCGGTAATAGCCGTCACCGCACGGCGGTTTTGCGCCCAGCAGCTTTCAGCATCGCAAAGCGCAACCGGGCGTTCCTTGCCATAGGCAAGCGTGGCGATACGGTTGGCAGACACACCTTGTGATACCAGGAATTCGCGCGCCGCCGTGGACCTGCGAGCTGACAGCGCGATATTGTATTCACGCGTTCCACGCTCATCGGCATGGCCTTCTACCTGAATGCTGACATTCGGGTACTGGGTCAGCCATTGCGCCTGCCGGCTGAGCGTTTCCATACCTTCAGGTGTCAGCGTGGTTTGATCAACCAGGAAATAGATGCGATCACCCACGTTGACGATAAAGTCCCGTTCAGAGCCCGGTGCAACCCGGGTCGCATTGTTAACCGGACCTTGCGCAAGCAAATCAGGTTTTTCTGATTTCGAGCAACCGGCCAGCGCCAATAGACCTACGAATGCAAGGGCGACTTTGCGGCCTGCAGTATTGCGAAACATATATCCCACTCCTTGTGGCATCCAGTTTTCCAGCCGCTTGTTGCAAAGTCGGTCCCACCAGACTCAAACGCAACGCGGCAAATTCATGACGGGCCAATCGACCCTTGTGATGGCAGATTTATGGCGCTTGACGCCAATACCTGTCCAGTATGCAATTCAAAGCCCGATTATCTGAGAAGAGGCGACCAGGCCGGATCAGATGCAAACGTCGGAGTTTGAACCGGGCGTTCATTATAGCCCGTCAAATCAACCGAATACAATTTCGCACCCCCGTTTTCTCCCCGCGATTCCCGGAAGAACATGATCACCCGTCCATTAGGCGACCATGTTGGACCCTCATTATGGAAACCTTCGGTTAATATTCTCTCACCAGACCCGTCAGGACGCATAACCCCGATGGAAAACCGGCCCCCGCCGAACCGGGTAAAGGCAATGTTGTCGCCGCGCGGAGACCAGACAGGCGTCGAGTAACGCCCTTTACCGAACGAGATGCGCTGCTGGCCGGATCCGTCGGCATTCATCACGTAGATCTGCTGTCCGCCATCACGGTCACTTTCAAACACGATGCGGCGACCGTCCTGCGAGTACGATGGTGCTGTATCAATGGCAGCGGTATTGGTCAACTGGCGCAACTTGCGTGACCGCAGATCCATTTCGTAAATATTGGAATTGCCGCCTTCCTGCAGGCTCATGATCACCCGTTGACCATCGGGGGAAAACCTGGGGCTGAAACTCATATTCGGGAATTCGCCAACCACTTCGCGCTGACGTGTATCAATATTGTAGAGGTAGACCCGCGGACGCCCACCCGCGAATGACATGTAGGTTATTTCCTGCGACGTGGGCGAAAACCTGGGCGTCAGCACCAGGTCATTTCCACTGGTAAGCGCGCGCACGTTGAAACCGTCCTGATCCATGATGGTCAGGACTTTCTTGCGTTTGTCCTTTGGCCCGCTTTCGGCAATATAGACGATACGGCTGTCAAAATAGCCTTCTTCGCCGGTCATCGCCTTGTAGATGGCATCAGAAATCAGGTGCCCGATACGGCGCCAGTTTTTCTGTGTTGTGACAAACTGCAGGCCCAGAATCTGGTTCTGGCTATACACGTCCCACAGCCGGAAGTCGGCACGGATCCGGCCATCACCAAGCACGACCGCCTGCCCTGTAACAAGCGCGCGTGCCTGTATGGTCTGCCAGTCAACGAACTGCGGCTGGGCGTTGAAATCGACCTGTTGCTGCAGGTATGAATTTTGCGGCAACGGTCGAAACAGGCCGGACCGCTCCAGGTTGTTGCCGATGATGGTGGTAATATCCACGCCATATTGCTGCGACTGGGGATCAGTGCCGCCAAAATTCGGCAGGGCTATGGCGATCGGGTCAACCTGCCCCTGGTTGATGTCAACCTCGAGCACGGCATGGGCAGGCAGTGCCAATCCGATCCAGATCAACACGGCTGCGGTCGCACGCTGCAAAACTGCCAGTGACAAACGACTGGTTCTTACCG
>CAYRLR010000170.1:0-5873 GCA_964424975.1 uncultured Anderseniella sp. | reverse complement strand
TCCGGCAGCCCCGCATCCCCGAACCAGCGATGGCAGTCAGCCGTTCCACGGAACTGGTTCGCGGTAATGCAATATTAAAGCCAGCAAGCTGCTTTTCCGTACTGTTGATCATTGGAGACCGACAAATTCGGTTCAAGCAAACCCGAGTTCCAATAATGCACCGGAAACCTTCAGGGGTGCGCTTTTTGCTTGTAACCCACCAACCGAATCCTGATGTGATGAGTTCAGGCCAGCAGGCGGCCATTGCGTGCCGCCAGCACGTTAATATTCCAGACCAGCGGAGTTGGACGCCAAATGAGTTCTGCAACAAAAAAGCGCTTGGGTCTCCTGATCGTGTTGGCAGTTGTCTGTGCCGGTTTGCTACTGGCCCTGTCATTGCGGTCAGGCACCAGCCTGAAAGACACCGCAAAGACGGCTGTGAATACCATTACCGACGAGCTGTTTTCGCAGCAGTCGGGGTCAGACATCGGTTTGCACAACAGTACAAAGAAGTTCACCGACCCCAAGGCCATGAGGCCTGCGGACTGGATCGATCCAGCCGAGATGCGCAGGGCATGGAATGCGGCTATTGTGCGTGTGCCGGACGGAGACGGAAAGTCTGTTGAAGCATCGGTATACCAACTCGCAACAGGCCGGTTCAATTTCTCGAAGAAACAGCCGGCGGTGATTTATCTGCATGGCTGTTCGGGCTTTTGGACAGGAACGCGCAGGAGAGTGAAATTCCTGGCAGACGCCGGCTTTGTGGTCATCGCGCCAGCCAGTCTCGCACGCAAGAAATACCCGCAGTCGTGTGATGTCGACGACTACCAGGCGGGCATGTACCGGCCGACACTGAAAATGCGCCAGGCAGATGCGGGATATGCCATTGAACAGCTCAGAAAACTCCCCTTCGTGGACGGCGACAGGATTGTCCTGATGGGACTGAGCCAGGGCGGCATAACTGCGGCCACGTTCAAGGCCTCCAACGCGCAGCAGAAACTGCGTGCGCGTATTATTGAAGGCTGGACCTGCAATGACGACTGGCCGGAATACAACGGGGTGCAGGCACCTGCCTCCGAGCCTGTACTGGCTTTGGTAGGGGCCGATGACCCCTGGTATGAAGACGAGTCAAACGGGGACTGTGAGCGGTTCCTGAACCCGGACAATGGCAGTGTGTCTGTGGTCTATGAAGATGAACCGCTGGCCAGCCAGCATGAACTATTGGAATATGACACCCCGAAAAGGGAAGTTTTGAAGTTCCTGCGTCGCCACGTTGGCGTGCCGTCGGGCGACAACCGGTAACCAGTCGGACGCACCGGAGAAACCGTAAACCATGTCTCCGGAATAAATTGTAAACCATGTGTCCAGAATGGACCGGTGTGAAATGGTCGGAGCGGCGGGATTCGAACCCACGACCCCTTGTCCCCCAGACAAGTGCGCTACCGGGCTGCGCTACGCTCCGACTGGAGCGGGGTATAACATTCACCGGACATAAAAGAAAAGCCCGCATATCCAGGTGCGGGCGGTTTATTCCTGACGATGGTGCTGATTACCTGGCCTGTTCGGGCACCAGCAGTCTCCGGGCTGCCGCAAGGTCGGTCAGGACCAGCCGCAATTCGTCAATCTGCTGCGGTGTCAATTCATGCACAATGACGGTCTCGCGCCGTTCGGGAGATGGTTCAGCCAAAGCTTCTTCAGCCTTTGCTGCCGCCGGTTTTGCCGCGGTTTTGCGGGCGGTCTTGACCGTTTCTTCCTCGGGCTTGACCGCCACCTCGCCCCTGCCGATCCCGATCACGTGGGCAATGCCGTTATCCTTGAGGATTTTCTGGGCACCGCGAATGGTATAGCCTTCGCCGTACAGAAGCGTCCGTATGCCCTTCAGCAGGTCAACGTCTGCGGGACGGTAATAGCGTCTGCCGCCGCCACGTTTCATGGGGCGTATCTGTGAGAACCTGGTTTCCCAAAACCGCAACACATGCTGCGGTACGTCCAACTGCTCAGCTACTTCCGAGATGGTTCTGAATGCTTCCGGTGCCTTGTCAGTCAAATGTCAGCCTCTTTCGGGTTGTCTTGTCCAGATCGAGTGCGGGGGGAAACCAGCGCGCACTCATGCCCTCATCACGCTACAGAAAAGTCAGTCGTCCTTGCCCAGCATTGCTTCGCCGTTCACAATCGCCTTCATGATCTGGCTGGGTCTGAACACCAACACGCGGCGCGGTGTGATCGGTACCTCTTCCCCGGTCTTCGGGTTTCTGCCAATGCGTTGCCGCTTGTCGCGCACATCAAATGTTCCAAACGACGACAGCTTGACTTGCTGTCCGTCCACAAGAGCGTCGGACATCAGATCAAGAACTGTTTTAACAAGATCGGCTGATTCTGTGTGCGAAAGTCCAACCTTGCGGTGGACCGCTTCACTCAAATCTGCACGTGTCAGTGTCTTTGTCATTACGCCACCCCCTCGATGGTGTCTTATCCTAACACCCAATTGGCGGGTAGAGTCAATTCTCAACTTTGTAACTAGATCAAGCACTTGCTTTGGGTATTTTCCACTATGCGGATGCATCTGCCGCAAATATTCCGTAGGGTCACCAGCGCGCCAGTACCGCACCCCAGGTAAAGCCGCCGCCCATGGCTTCCATCAGAACCATTTTGCCGGGTTGCAGGCGGCCATCCTCGCGAGCCACATCCAGCGCGAGCGGTATCGACGCAGCCGATGTGTTGCCGTGATGGCCCACAGTGATCACCACCTTCTCTGTGGTCAGGCCAAAGCGGCGCGCGGTTCCGTCCAGAATACGCTTGTTGGCCTGGTGAGGAACGAACAGATCAATCTTGTCAGCCCCGATGCCGGCCTGCTCAAGCGTCTCTCCCATAATGTCGGCAATGTTGGTCACGGCGTGTTTGAACACCTCGCGACCTTCCATCCGCAAATGACCGACGGTCTGGGTGCTTGACGGTCCACCATCGACATAGAGCTTGTCGCGATAGCGTCCATCGGAGCGCAGCCGTGTGGCAAGGATTCCCCTGTCAGCATCGTCTTCATCACCTGCAACGCTGACAACCACTGCACCGGCGCCATCGCCAAACAACACGCAGGTATTGCGGTCGGTCCAGTCAAGAATGCGCGAAAAGGTTTCAGCCCCGATCACCAGCACGTTGCGCGCAGACCCGGCGCGGATAAAATTGTCGGCTGTAGCCAGTGCGTACACGAAACCCGAACACACCGCCTGAATGTCAAAAGCGGCACCCTGCAATATGCCGAGTTCACCCTGAACTGTTGCTGCGGTTGCCGGAAAGGTCTGGTCAGGTGTCGACGTTGCCACGATAACCAGGTCGATGTCCGATGCGGAAATGCCCGAGCGCGACAGTGCTGCTTCAGCCGCCTTGATTGCCAGATGCGACGTCAGTTCGCCTTCCGCGGCAATATGGCGTTGACGGATGCCGGTTCGCTCGACAATCCACTCATCAGATGTATCAACCGTCTCAGCCAGTTCGGCATTGGTCATCACCCGCTGCGGCAAATAGGATCCGACGGAGCGGATTACGGAACGTGTCATGTATATTATTTATTCCTGCTCAACTTGCACTGGCCACCCGGGCCTGTTGGTCTGTGTGATCGTGATGCTCGTGTGGCGCAAGTTCCATGCCTCTGTCAATTCTGTCCACGAGATCATTGGCCACCATGTCAGCAGCAACATGAATGGCAGATGAAAATCCAAAAGCATCCGTGCCGCCGTGGCTCTTGACCACCACACCATTCAGCCCCAGAAAAACGCCGCCGTTATAGGTGCGCGGATCAAGTCGCTTCTTCATGCGCGCAAACGCACCTTTTGCAAACAGTGCGCCGATCTTACTCACAATGTTACGGCCCATCTCCTCACGCAAAACAGCAATGATCTGATGAGCGGTGCCTTCCGCAGTTTTCAAGGCAATATTTCCGCTGAACCCTTCGGTAACGATGACATCGACTTTTCCGGTTCCGATATCCGTTCCCTCGACAAACCCCTGATAGTCAAGCGGCAGATCAGCCTCACGCAACAGCGCCCCGGCTTCACGGACTGCTTCAACGCCCTTGATTTCTTCCACGCCGATGTTCAGCAATCCGACCATTGGCCTTCTGATGCCGAACAGGCAGCGGGCCATAGCCGCGCCCATAATGGCATTTGAGACCAGCTGGTCCGCATCCGCACCGACGGTCGCTCCCATGTCAAGTACGATGCTGCGGCCCCGCAAGGTCGGCCATATGCCGGCAATAGCAGGCCTGGAAACACCCTCGGTTGTCTTGAGCAACAGTTTTGACATGGCCATCAGTGCACCGGTATTACCGGCAGAAACAGCCGCGTGGGCCTCGCCCTGCTTCACCGAGTCAATCGCCAGCCACATGCTGGACGTCTTGCGACCGCGCCGGATGGCCTGAGAAGGCTTGTCATGCATCGCAATGGCCACATCGGTGTGACGCACAACCGAGCGGGCTTTCAGCGCCGGAAGAGCGTCAAGTACAGGTGCAATGACATTCTCGTCACCAAACAGCACAAAACGCAGTTCAGGCCTAGCCGCAAGCGCCGCAGCAGCTCCGTTCAACACGACTGGCACGCCGTGATCTCCGCCCATTGCGTCGAGCGAAATTATTATGTCACCGGAATCGGTTTTCAATCACCATGCCCCTGTTTTATCGAAAAGCGAAGGATAGTGGATTACGGCATCGACACAACAGGTAAGTGTTATTTGTACCCAAAGCCCGTCTCAATCTTTACCTTCCTTAAACGGATTTGATTGTTTACTGCAAGTCTCGGGGTGCATCTCCGGATTCTTGGGTACTTGACTTTAATTGGTACCTGAAAAATCGAACAGCCACTGTCGTCAGCGACACTAAGCGGCTGACCAGATGGGGGAATATTTGTGTTTACACTAGCCAGACCACCAAAATTGCGCGACGAGCCCTTGCGGATCGAGTTGCCAGCGCAAGCAGGCCGCCATCGCCGTTCATTTCGGCAAATGCGGCCAGCTTGCAGGACTGTTCTTCGCACATGCCAAGCCGATTCAGGGGTCTCAGCATGAGAACGCCACCAATTCCAGCTGATGAGAACGAGCGCCTCGCCACATTGCGGAGCTATGCGATTCTTGACACCGCGCCGGAGAGTGCCTTCGACCGGCTCACCAGCTATGCTGCGAAACAGTTCAATGTGCCGGTCGCGCTGGTGTCGCTGGTCGACGAGAACCGCCAATGGAACAAGGCGTCCTGCGGTATGGATGAGCCTGAACTGCCGCGCGATCTCTCATTCTGCTCCTATACGGTGCTGGACGACGAAGTGAACTATATCCCCGATGCGTCAAAAGACGAGCGGCTGAAGGACAACCCGTTCGTCACCGGCGAGCCGCACCTGCGGTTCTATGCCGGCGCACCGCTCATCGCACCGAACGGTCAACGGCTGGGTTCATTTTGCATCATCGACGACAAACCACGGCACGATTTCGGAAAGCATGAACAGTCCATGCTCGAAGACCTGGCCGCCATGGTGGTTGAACAGATGGACATGCGGATGGCAACAGGCGTCGTTGCAAAGGAAATCGAGACACGCCTGACGGCTGAGCAAAAGTCAAAAGCGGCTGAACGCCAGATACACGCATTGGCCAAGAACGCACCGATCGGCATCGCGCTGATCGATTGCAATGGCGAATACCTCAGTACCAGCAACCGCTGGCAGGACTACGCTTCGCTTGTGTCCGGAGAGAAGACCAAGGTTACCTTTAACCAACTGATGAATGACAATGCCCTGGTGAAAAGTTCCTTCCGCAAGGTTCTTGACGGCAAAACCGCCCGGCGCCAGGAAGACCCCGTCAAAAAGTCGGATGGCTCGATCGAGTACATCAATTGGGAAATGCGACCATGGCTCAAC
>CAYRLR010000169.1:0-5896 GCA_964424975.1 uncultured Anderseniella sp. | reverse complement strand
CCGTCTGCCGGAGGTGCCCTGGTACTTCAGGTCATTGCAAAAGCTGCAATCAGTACTTTTTGCATTCCGGCACGTCGCGTGCAGGCAGGCCGATGTTCTTGAACACGGCCGGATCGATACCGAGCGTCTGGTTCACATTGGGCACGATCTTCACCAGCTTGTTGACCAAGTTGCCATCTTCTTCAACCACTTCGGTCACGAAATTGGTGCCGATGGCCTGACGATTGGAATCGAGCGTGATCTTGCCGTTTGGCGCATCAAGCTCCAGGGTTGACAGGCAGGACCGGAACGCCTTGTGACCATCGGAGAGGTCGCCGTCCACCTTGTCCATGCACTGCTTCATGGCATGCGTGGCGTTGTAGTAGCCGGTTGCCAGCAATGAAGGGGTCGGGAACCGCTTCTCCGGCGGGAATGCATCCTGGTACGACTTCACGTAGGCCTGCCACTTTTCATTGTCCCAGGTATCAGCCTGCGGACCGGAACCAGGCGTTCCAATCAGCGCATCCTTGGCCTTGCCCTTGGATGACAGCACTGTGCCGTCAATCATGATAGAGCCGCCAATCAGCTTCGCATCGCCACCGGCCTGCTGGTACTGGTTGAGGAAGTTGACAGCGTCACCGCCACCAAGTCCGAGGTAGATTGCATCAACGTCATCCGGCAGGGATGCAATGATCGAGGCAAAGTCCTTGGTGCCAAGCGGCACCCACAGACGCTCGGTGATTTCACCACCTGCGGCACAGAACTCCAGTGCAAAACCGAACACCTGCGTATAGATGAAGGAATAGTCTTCTCCAATGGTGGCGACTGTCTTGTAGCCCTTCTCGTTGTAGACATACGAGCCGAGTCCGGCGGACCACTGTGCCCCGTCCATGTTGAACCGGAAAAAATTCTCCGACGGCGTGACGTAGGTGGTTTCCTGGGCACCGGAGATGCCATTCAGGAATGTGACCTGCGGCTGGGTCTTGGAATAATCGCGGATGGCAATGCCTTCCGAGCCGGAGAGCGGACCAATAACGATATCAACCTTGTCCTGCTCCACCAGCTTGCGGGCTGCGCGAAGCGCGCTGTCCGGGCTCGCATCGGTGGATCCGACTATCACTTCAATCTCACGGCCGCCGGCCATGTTATTGATCTCTTTCATGGCAGTCAGGAAGCCACGCTGGCCGTCCTCGCCAAGCACTGTGTAGGTTCCTTCAAGAGTTGCCATGAAACCGATTTTCAGCTTGTCAGCAGCCTGGGCTGACCCGGCTGCAAAAACCACTGCGGCGGCAACTGTAGAGATGAGCCATTTGCGCATATTAGTCTTCCTCCCATTCAGGCATGTGCAACATGCACCAGAAAAACCGCGTCGTTTGTCGCGCGATTGCCACAAGCCTAAGCAGCGCGCCGTGCGTAACAAGCCCATTTAGTACAGATATATAACCCTAAGTCTCTTTTTTGGCGTGATGGGTCCGGCCGCAAAATCGGCTAAAATACGCTCAAACAACTCATTTCAGCAATGTCAGGTTCAGTTTTCGATGTCATACACCTGGACCCTGCACCACAAGTTTGCGCACGTTTCAAGGAACATCTGGTGCGCTTGCCCGGCCTGATAGGCATCATGGCTGGCCAGGTCTGAAAACTTCAGAACCACGCCATAGTCGTAGCTGCTGTCGATCACGGCGCGCCTGGTGGCAGCCGGTTTCCCGATCTGGCGCTCCAGTACATTTGGATCGAGAGTCAGCAGATCCAGACCGTTTTCAAACTGCCGGACCTGTTCGGGACTGGTTGTTTTCCACAGCCAGAAGAACACAGTATGTATATGCATGAGACAATTTCCAACCTGACTTGCTGGCCCGGCAGACTCACAACCAGGCACAGCCTTCAACCCGTAACCAGATAACTGTTGGGTGTTCTAGCAGGAAAATTTCAGTGTAGCCGTACTTAGAGTAGGATTTTTGATACGCTGAATCGCCAGCATCTCGGCTTCTCCAATGCAGCGGTTCAGACAGGTGCGGTTCGCCGGGCAGTCCGGTTCACGCTGCCATGGATGCAATGACAGCTTCAAACGAATATCCGAGCTTGCTGGTGCCGTCGGCTATGGCGGTTGAATTGGCTGCCAGCAGGTTCAGGGCGTAATCAAATTCCTGCTCAAACTGTGGCAGTTCCGGATCCAGAAACGAGAAAAACAGCACAATGCGCCAGTCCGCCGAGGTTTTTGCCAGTTCCAGCACTTCAGCTGTGCTTTCCAGCTCCATTTCCATGATGCGAAAATAGAAATTCTCGTACAGAAGGCGCTTCTTCAGTTCCTGCAGGTCGCCAAACACGCGTTGCACCTGCGCGTCCACATGGTCAGGTGCGGTGTATTCCAGCCGAATGCACTTGCGGGCACTCGCAGTCACTTCCTGCAACCAGCGAAATGACTCGGGGAACTCATTTGCCAGCACAATAGCCAGCTAGCCCCTGGAAGCTGACGCTTCGGGCCGCAACACATTGTCGCCAACTGCCGCACGAAACTCCGACACTGAACACCTAGCCTCCGCCATCCACTTTATCCGAGCCGGATCAGGATGGTTTTTTTGATTGCGCCAATGAGAAGTCAAACCTCGGTCGCTGTCAATAATTTACGTCAGGTTACCAACCCAAATCCGTAACATTCCGGCGATATCAACCCGGCAGCGACTTCGCGGACACTCGGAGACCGGATACCCGGAAAAACAGGAACATGTCCCGCAGTGTGACGAATCTCACATTCGGGAACCACCGGTCATGCAATGTTGAGGTCATCGAAACAACAAGAACACCACGCCTTGAAGGACCGAAAAGATGACCAGGCAACAGCACACCAGCTTCACCAGAGCCATATTGAACTCGACGCAACGCCTGCTGCGCTCCGGCAACAACAGCAACTTCCTGGCCAGCAATCATATTGACGCGCGCACCATGAGAGACATCGGCATCAACCCGGTCGGATTGTCCTGAGCGTCACATCTGCCTTTCTACAGTAGTTTCCCTGCTACTGTGCCCCGGGTCGTCAGCCCGGGGCTTTTTTATGGCCCGTTCTAAAGCGTGTTGCGCTCAATAGGGCTCACGCGGTGGCCAGCATCACGATGCCCAGGACCACGAACACCACCGAGATCAACCGCACTTTCCAGGGCCGCTCGCCGAACCATACGACTCCGATCAATGCAGCGATGATGACACTCGATTCGCGAATCGCCGACACGGTGCCAAGCGAGGTCAGGCTCTTGGCATAAATCGCCAGGCCATAGGCAAGTGCCGACACAATCCCACCGCCGATGCCGATCAGGTAACTTTTCAACGGATAGTCCCGAAGCTTGTCCCATCGTATACCCAGCAGGAAAGCCGTTGAAACAGCCTCCAGCGCAAACAGCCAGCCGATATAGCCGAACGGGTTGCCGGATACCCTGACCCCCATGCCGTCCGCCACGGAATAAGAGGCAATGGTAATCCCGGTCAACACGGCAGCAGCAAGAGCGGTGCCACTGATCCTGGCGCCACGCCGGCCAAAAGTCTGGGCCGCGATAGCCGCCGAGATCGTCAGGATGCCGGCCCACGCGAGCGGCGGCAGCACCTCGCCGGCGAAAAACTGTGCACCCAGCGCCACCAGCACCGGCGCCACGCCGCGCGCAATCGGATAGACCTGGCTGAGATCACCGTACCGGTAGGCCACCAGCAGGAAGCCGTAATAGAAATAATGGATGAAGGTCGAGGCCGCGATAAACGGCCAGGCCTCGCGTGCCGGCGGCAGATACAGCACAACCATGACCGCGCCGACCAGGCCATGCCCGAGATTGATCAGGCCCAGCGTGATCACCCGGTCGGCAGATCCCTTGACCAGCGCATTCCACACAGCGTGCAGCACGGCAGCGCAAAGGATCAGGCCAATGGCAAAGTGCGTTGGCGCGCCCATTCAGATGCAACCCAAGGCTGGACAGGCCGGCCTCACGGCGCTGTTTCGGCAATGGCCGTCTCCACAATGTTCAGCGCGGTCTCCAGGTCCTCACGCGTAATGGTCAATGGCGGCGACAGGGTCAGGACGCAGCCTTGTGAAATCTTGAAACTCAGGCCCTGGTCCAGACACCTGTAATAGATTTTTTCCGCCAGTTCGGGTGCAGGCGCACGTGTCGCCTTGTCTGCCACGATCTCGACGCCGAACATCAGGCCCCTGCCGCGCACATCACCGGCAATAGCACAGGTCGCTGCAAATTCGCGCAGGCGGGTCATGGCATACTCACCCAGTTGCGCAGACCGCTCGACAAGGCCTTCATCCTCGATGATATCGAGAGTGGTCAGGGCAGCGCGTGCCGTGACCGGGTTTTTCTCATGGGTGTAGTGACCAATGGCAAACTCGCCGCAGACATTCAGGTCTTCGCGCGCAATGGCTGCTGCGATCGGCAGAATGCCGCCGCCCAGCGATTTGCCGACCACACAGATATCGGGCACCACATCGTCATGCTCGAATGAGAAGAACTTTCCGGTCTTGCCGAGGCCGGTGGGAATTTCATCGAAAATCAGCAGCGTACCGTGCCTGTCGCAGGCGTCACGTAGCCGCTTCCAGTATCCCGGCGGCGGTATCTGCGGCACGGCGCGCATCGGTTCGGCGATCACCGCGGCAACATCGCCTTCGCGTTCCAGCACATAATCCACCATGGAGGCACACGCGAGGCCGCAATTTTCCGGTCCCGGATGGCCATAGGGACAGCGATAACAGGCAAACGGCGCAACATGCTCTGCCCCCGGTGTCAGTGGACCGGCAATATGCGAGCGGAATGTTGCTTCCCCGCCCACCGATGCGGCACCGAACCCTGCCCCGTGAAACGCATCCCAGAATGACAGTGTCTTGAAGCGCCCGGTGGCAGCCCGGGCGATCTTCAACGCCACTTCCACCGCATCCGAGCCGCCCGTGGTGAACAGCACCCGCTTCAGGTCGCCCGGCGCCAGTGAGCCCAGGCGCTCCGCCAGTTCAACGGACACCTCGTTGGTGAACCGGCGCGGCGCAAAGCTGAGTGCGTCAAGCTGGTCCTTGATGGCCGCGACAAGACGCGGATGGCCATAGCCGATATGATGCACGCTGTTGCCGTGGAAATCCATGTAGCGACGGCCATCCAGGTCCTCGATCCAGATGCCCTCTGCCCTCGCAATTGTATTCACGCACGGACTGGACAGACTCTGGTGCATGAAGGCATCAGCATCGCGCTCGAGCAGGGGCCGCGAGCGCTCACCGGTGTTTGACGCTATCCATTCCAGCCGCGCGGCAGACGTATTGGACTCGCCTTCGGTATGCTGGATCGATGTCTTGCTGCCCTGCCCCAATGAATTGACCTAACGCGGCCACGGCAGGGAGTAGGTCTTCACATTGGTGAAGAACTTCATCGCTTCCAGCACGCCTTCCTTGACGCCATTGCCTGAATCCTTGATGCCGCCGAACGGTGACATTTCAATGCGGTAGCCCGGCTGCTCCCAGATATTCACCGTACCAACATCGAGGCCCTCGATATAATTGATGGCCCGGATCATATTATTGGTGCACACGCCTGACGACAGGCCAAACTGTGTCGAGTTGGAAATCCGCATGACCTCCTCGTCATTGTCCGGCACGCGCACGATCGGCACGATGGGTCCAAACGTTTCCTCCATGACCAGTTCGCAGCCATGCGGCACGTGATCGACCACGATCGGCGGCAGCAGCGCACCCTTGCGTTCCGGGTGATAGAGGATCTTGGCACCCTGTTTTTCAGCGTCATAGACCCGGTTTTCAAAGGTCTCTGCCGCCTTTGAATGGATCACGCAGCCCAGCTGCGTCTCCGGGTCCTGCGGATCACCGAAGCGGATGGCTTTGGCTCTTTCCAGGATCATCGTCACAATTTTGTCGGCCACCGATTCATGTACCTTG
>CAYRLR010000168.1:1128-5931 GCA_964424975.1 uncultured Anderseniella sp. | reverse complement strand
GACGTGATGACGGTGATCTGCCTGCTGTTGTTCATGGGCGCCATGGGCAAGTCAGCGCAGTTCATGCTGCACACCTGGTTGCCGGACGCGATGGAAGGCCCGACACCGGTGTCGGCCCTGATCCACGCGGCAACCATGGTGACGGCCGGTGTATTCCTGGTGGCGCGCATGTCGCCGTTGTTCGAATTGTCTCACACCGCACTGACCGTGGTCACCGTGATCGGTGCCATTACTGCCTTCTTCGCCGCCACTGTCGGTCTGGTGCAGAACGACATCAAGCGGGTGATCGCCTATTCGACATGTTCGCAACTGGGCTACATGTTCGTTGCTTTGGGGGTCGGCGCCTATGGCGTGGCGATCTTCCACCTGTTCACCCATGCGTTTTTCAAGGCCTTGTTGTTCCTCGGATCAGGCTCGGTCATCCACGCGATGTCCGACGAACAGGACATGCGCAATATGGGGGGCCTGGCGCCGCACCTCAAGCTGACCTGGATCATGATGCTCATCGGCACGCTTGCGCTGACCGGATTCCCGCTGACGGCGGGCTACTTCTCCAAGGATGCGATTATTGAAAGTGCATTTGCGGCTCACGGCAGCGTGGCCACCATGGCCTTCTGGATGCTGGTGATCGCGGCATGTTTCACGTCGTTCTATTCGTGGCGGCTGATCTTCATGACATTCCACGGCAAGCCACGCGCCAGCCGTGACGTGATGAACCAGGTTCATGAATCTCCATTTGTCATGCTCGTGCCGCTGTTCCTGCTGGCGTTGGGAGCGCTGTTCGCCGGCCTGCTGTTCAAGGAATACTTCATCGGGCACGACGAGGCGCTGTTCTGGGGAACCGCGCTGTACAGGCTGCCGGAAAACACCATCGTCGCCGAGATGCACCATGTACCGGGTTGGGTCGTGTGGTCACCGTTCGTTGCGATGGTGATAGGGTTTGCGGTGTCGTGGCTGTTCTATATTCGCAATCCGGAATTGCCCGGGCAGTTGGCAGCGCAAAATGAGCCGCTCTACAAGTTCCTGCTCAACAAGTGGTACTTTGACGAGTTGTATGACCTCATCTTCGTTCGTCCTGCGATGTGGCTTGGCCGCTTCCTGTGGAAGAAGGGTGACGGCTGGATGATTGACGGCTTCGGGCCGGACGGCGTGTCTGCGCGTGTCGTGGGCGCTGCCAACCGCATTGTGAAACTGCAGACCGGTTTTGTTTATCACTACGCCTTTGCCATGTTGCTCGGAGCCGCTTTCCTGATCACCTGGTACATGTTTGCAGGAGCCCACTGATGACCGGCTGGTACATTCTATCAACGATCACTTTCCTGCCTCTGGTTGGTGCTCTGTTCATTCTGGCAATTCGCGGCGACGATGAAGTGGCGCGACGCAACATGCGCGCCACCGCTCTGTCCGTAACGCTGATCAATTTTGTGCTGTCGATTTTGGCCTGGAACGGTTTTGACCCGTCGCAGGCGGGTTTTCAGCTGGAAGACAGAGTGACCTGGCTCGGGGGTCTGATGACCTACCATCTCGGCGTTGATGGTATCTCGATGCCGTTCGTACTGCTGACCACAGCAATGATGCCGTTGTGCATCATTGCCAGCTGGAAGGTGGACAAGCGCGTCAAGGAATACATGATTGCATTCCTTGTTCTGGAAACCCTGATGATCGGGGTATTCTGCTCGCTTGATCTGGTGCTGTTCTACCTGTTTTTCGAAGCAGGCCTTATCCCGATGTTCCTGATCATCGGCATCTGGGGTGGTGCCCGGCGGGTCTATGCCAGCTTCAAGTTCTTTTTGTATACCCTGCTTGGCTCTGTGCTGATGTTGCTGGCGATCATGGCAATGTATTCCTACACCGGCACCACGGACGTCGCCGAAATACTGTCGAGCAAGAATTTCCCGGCTGAAATGCAGACCTGGCTGTGGCTGGCGTTCTTTGCGTCTTTCGCCGTGAAAATGCCGATGTGGCCGTTTCACACCTGGTTGCCCGATGCCCACGTCGAGGCACCAACTGCCGGCTCGGTCGTGCTGGCAGCAATTCTGTTGAAAATGGGCGGTTACGGGTTTTTGCGGTTCTCGCTGCCAATGTTTCCGCTGGCCTCTGAAATGTTTGCACCCATGGTGTTTGTGCTGTCGGTTGTCGCCATCGTCTATACGTCGCTGGTGGCACTGATGCAGGAAGACATGAAGAAGCTGATTGCCTATTCATCGGTTGCGCACATGGGCTTCGTCACCATGGGGATATTCTCCCTGAACAAGCAGGGCATCGATGGCGCGATTTTCCAGATGATCAGCCACGGCTTTATTTCCGGTGCGCTGTTTCTGTGTGTGGGCGTTGTTTATGATCGCATGCATACGCGCGAGATTGCCGCCTATGGCGGGTTGGTCAACAGGATGCCTGCCTATGCAGCCATCTTCCTGTTGTTCACCATGGCCAATGTCGGACTGCCTGGAACCTCCGGTTTCGTGGGCGAGTTCCTGACGCTGACCGGGGCTTACCAGGCAAACACCTGGGTGGCATTCATTGCCACGACAGGCGTCATATTATCGGCCTGCTACGCGCTGTGGCTGTATCGCCGTGTGATGTTTGGGGTGTTGCAGAAGGACAGCCTCAAGGCAATTGCAGATATTACGCCGCGCGAAGCCATGACGCTGCTGCCGCTGGTGGCTGCAACACTATACTTCGGTGTGTATCCCGCGCCGATAATGACGGCAATATCGGCATCCGTGGACAATCTTCTGGTCGATATGCAAACGGCATTTGATGCCCAGGCTGCAGTTGTGCGGGCCGCGGCTGCGACGCTTGGGAATTGATGCTGGAATAACAGGGGCATCCGGCACCGATGCCGGTTTTATGCTCCGGAGAGTTTGAGAAAGTCAGGATCGGGTAAATGGGCAACATACTAGCAATAGCCGATGCAACTGCAGCGCTGCCGGAAATATTCCTGGCCGTGGCAACAATGGCACTGCTCATGCTTGGCGTGTTCTCGAAACGCAATCCGACCGAGATGATCAATACGCTTGCGCTGGCCGTGCTTGCCATCACAGCAGGGCTGGTGGTGGTCATGTCAGATGGTGAAACGCATCGCGCTTTCCTGGACAGCTTTATCGTTGACGGGTTTGCACGCTTCATGAAGATGCTTGTCCTGTTCGGGTCAGCTGCCGCGATCATCATGTCGTCGAGCTTCATGAAAACCGAGAAACTGGACCAGTTTGAATATCCGGTCCTCATTATGCTGGCCACGGTCGGCATGATGATGATGATTTCCGCCAACGACCTGATTGCGCTCTATATGGGCCTGGAACTGCAATCCCTGTCGCTTTATGTGGTTGCAGCCTTCAACCGGGACAGCGCCAGGTCATCGGAAGCAGGGTTGAAATACTTCGTCCTGGGCGCACTGTCGTCAGGCATGTTGTTGTACGGTGCATCGCTGATATACGGCTTCTCCGGTTCCGTCGCTTTCTCTGAAATTGCCAGGGCAGCAGCAACTGGAGAAGAAGTCGGCCTTGGCCTGTTGTTCGGCCTGGTTTTCCTGGTTTGCGGGATGGCCTTCAAGATTTCCGCTGTACCGTTTCACATGTGGACGCCGGATGTCTATGAAGGCTCCCCGACGCCGGTTACTGCCTTCTTTGCGGCCGCACCGAAAGTGGCCGCGATGGCAGTTTTCGTGCGGGTCATGCATGACGCATTTGGTGGTGCGGTTGCCCAGTGGCAGCAGATCATTGTGTTCATCTCTATTGCGTCAATGGTGCTTGGCGCCTTCGCCGCGATCGGTCAGAGCAATATCAAGCGCCTGTTGGCATATTCCTCAATCGGTCACATGGGCTATGCTCTGGTTGGCCTTGCTGCAGGCACGCAGTCAGGCGTCCGTGGTGTCGTGATCTATATGACGATCTACATGGTCATGACCCTGGGTGCATTTGCCTGTGTCATCTACATGCGCCAGCGCGGCACCTCGGTTGAGCGAATTTCAGACCTGTCGGGACTGGCGCGCAATGACAGTGTCATGGCATTCGTGTTTGCCATGCTTATGTTCTCGCTTGCAGGCATTCCCCCGTTGGCAGGGTTCTTCGGCAAGTATTTTGTATTCCTCGCTGCCATCGACGCAAAAATGTACGCACTGGCGGTGGTCGGCGTTCTGGCCTCTGTTGTGTCAGCGTTCTATTATCTGCGGGTCGTGAAGATCATGTATTTTGATGAACCTGCTGATGAATTTGACACCGCGCCGATGGAAATACGCGTAATCGCAATTGCCGCCGGCGTGATGGCGATCGGGATGGTTCTGGTGTTGAAGCAACTCAATATCGCGGCCAATGCTGCAGCGGCATCGCTGTTCCTGTGAACGGAACAACCGGCGCGCTGCCTGACATCATCTGGTACGACAGTGTCGGTTCTACCAATGATGAAGCGCAGGCACGAATTGCTGCCGATAAACTCGACCCTGTGTGGATTGCAGCCGCCTGTCAGACCCGTGGCAAGGGCAGGCTGGGCCGCCATTGGGTTTCAGAACCAGGCAATCTGTATGCCAGCCTGATCTGGCCGACAAATGCGGCGCTGAAGCGTCTTGCCAGTTTATCCCTTGTTGCCGGTCTGGCGGTTCGCGACGCCGTTATTCTGGCTGGCGTCGGCGGTCAGGTGCAGTTGAAGTGGCCCAATGATGTCCTGGTTGATGGCAGGAAAGTGACTGGCATATTGATAGAAACAACCTCAAGAACCGGGTCACACATAGCGATAATTGGCTGCGGTCTCAATCTGGCTCACCATCCCTCGGACACGCGTTGGCCGGCAACCAATCTCGCGGCCTGC
>CAYRLR010000168.1:0-1118 GCA_964424975.1 uncultured Anderseniella sp. | reverse complement strand
GATTGAACCGCGCGAGATGCTGGAGAAGTTGCGCGCTGCCATGCATGCACGACTGGGACAGTGGGCCGATGGGGCAGGGCTGTCC
This sequence comes from uncultured Anderseniella sp., assembly GCA_964424975.1. Lineage (GTDB taxonomy): Bacteria > Pseudomonadota > Alphaproteobacteria > Rhizobiales > Aestuariivirgaceae > Anderseniella. The sequence goes on along the minus strand of CAYRLR010000168.1, from coordinate 1,033 downwards.
GGTATTCATGATGACTGGATGAACGCCGCCCTGGGGCGTGGCAGCAGGATACTGGTTGAAGGCGGCAAACAGGGCGTGTTCTCCGGATTGAGTGACGATGGCGCTCTCGAACTGACACTGGATGATGGCTCGCTGTGGACCCACCATGCAGGTGATGTTGACTGGCTGGCGCAGCGGGTGTCGACGTGAGAAGCCTGCTTGCACGAACATTTGAAATTGGTCGCCCTGGTGGCGTCCTGGGTATAACGATCAGGCGTGTCTGCGTTCCTGACTCATATGGACTGGGGTTGTAATGACAGGGCGCAAAAAGCCTGGGGTGGAACTGGTATTGCTGCCCATGGGCGGCATGGGCGAAATCGGCATGAACGCCTATGCCTACGGGCTGGGCACGGCTGCCAAACGCAAATGGATACTGGTCGACTGCGGGGTGAAGTTCGGTGACGAGAAGGATCCCGGCATTGATGTTATCCTGCCGGATATCAGCTATCTCGAAAGTCAGGCCAAAAACCTGCTTGGCATTTTCCTGACCCATGGCCACGAAGACCATATTGGTGGTATCGCATGGCTTTGGCCAAAGCTGCGCTGCCCGGTTTACTGCACACCCTTTACCGCAGAGCTTGTGAAGGGAAAACTCCGTGAGGCCGGTTTGCTGGGCGAGGTGCCTTTGCGGGTCATTCCGGTTGGCGGCACGGTCGAAGCAGGTGATTTTTCGGTTGAGTATGTTTCTGTGACCCATTCAATTCCCGAGCCGGCAGCGTTGGCGATACGCACGTCTGCCGGCACGATTGTACATTCTGGTGACTGGAAGCTGGATCCCACGCCAACCATTCCGCCATTGATGGATATTGATCGTCTCAAGCAGATTGGAGCCGAAGGCGTCGATGTACTGGTCTGCGACTCGACGAACGTGCTGCGTGAAGGTCATTCGCCGTCCGAATCGGAGATTTCCGCCAACCTTGCGCTGATTATGGGGGAGGCGAAAGGTCGAGTAGCGATAACCACCTTTGCCAGTCACGTCGGACGCATAACCTCG
>CAYRLR010000167.1:0-5949 GCA_964424975.1 uncultured Anderseniella sp. | reverse complement strand
TCCGCCTGGGTCTGCAGTGCCGCGTCCCAGCTGGGTTGACGGCTCATGGTTGCATCCATGGCAAACACCAGCCTGCCGTTTCCGGTCGCAGCCGGAACCGGTGCGGCCTTCACCCGGGCGAGAAAACTCTCAACGTCACTGTTTACGGCAGGTTCAGGTGCCGGTTGGCGCTGAAAAACCGGTTTGTCGCCCGATTTGCCGTGATCATTTCCAGCCAAATGCAATTCCCCCGAAAAACGTTGTTTTCAAAGAGATAGGTATTGTGCCGCCAAATACAAATGACACTGTCGTTGCGGGCCGCTTGCTACTCCGTTGGCGCCACCAGATATTCCTCGTCAGAAACATGATCCAGCCAGTTGGCATGGCTACCGTCAAGCGCCTCCTGGAAAGCAATGTGCACCATGCCATTGTCCGGCGCAGCGCCGTGCCAGTGCTTCTCATCTGGTGATATCCACATAACATCGCCCGGTTTCAGAGCGACCACCGGACCGCCTTCGGTTTGAAAGCGACCCAGGCCCGACAGCACAACCAGTGTCTGGCCCAGCGGATGGGTGTGCCAGGCCGTACGCGCGCCGGGCTCAAACGTCACCCGCAATGCGCGAATTCGGGCCGGATCTGGCGCCTCTACAATGGGATCCTGCCAAACGGTTCCGGTGAAATAACTTGCCGGTGCCTGCTTGGTCGCCCTGGAACCGGCCTTGTAATGCTGCATTTGCTTGTATCCCTGCTGCTGCTCTGATTGTCTTGCATGACCAGAGTAGATCATTCAGGAGTTTAAACACCAGACCATGAACAGTTTAATGGAAAAGTTTCCACCAGCCGGTGAAGATCAGGTGACACTTGCCAACTGGCGCGCAGCCCCATTCAGCGCCTGGGCCTTCTCCCGGGTGCGTGAACTCATTCCAACCGCTGACATCCCTAATGATCCGGCAGATATCTGGGAGCTGCCATCGGACCTGCAAGACCTCTCCAGACTGCGTATCGACGCAAACCTCGACATCGAGGGCTATCTCGACGCCACCTTTACAGACGGCTTCGTGGTCATCCACAAGGGTCGCATTGTGGCTGAGGAATACCGCAATGCTGCCGGTGCTCACAAACCTCATATCCTGATGTCAGTATCAAAATCCATGCTGGGCGCACTGGCGGGGATTCTTGCTGACAAGGGTGTCCTGGATACCGCGGCGGCGGTGACCCAATACCTTCCGGAAATGAAGACCACGGCCTGGAACGGCGCGAGCGTGCAGAACGTGCTGGATATGCGTGCCGGGGTTGGCTTCGATGAGAATTATGAAGCAACAAGCGGTGCAATCATCGAGTATCGAAAGGCAACCGGATGGAATCCTCTTGAACCCGGTGAAACCGCATCCGACCTGCGCAGTTTTTTCCAGCAGGTCACAGACGCTGACGGACCGCATGAGGACCGTTTCCATTACGTCTCACCGAACACCGACCTGATGGCCTGGATTATCGAGCGGGCAGCGGGCACACGGTATGCCGACCTGATGTCGAAATACCTGTGGCAGCCAATGGGCGCGGAAACGTCTGCCTATATCACGGTAGACCGTCTCGGCGCACCACGCGCGGCCGGTGGCATGTGCGTCACCGTGCGCGACCTTGCCCGGGTCGGCCTGCTTGTTGCCAACGGGGGAAAGCGCGATGGTGTTCAGGTCTTGCCGCACGGCTGGGTTGATGATGTCGTGAACAATGGCGATGCGGACGCGTGGCAGCGCGGGGATTTTGCCGTCTACTTCCCCGCCGGCCCGTTTCACTATCGCAACAAATGGTATGTCGAACGCGGTGACAGTCCGATGCTGTTCTGTGTCGGCATACACGGTCAAAACCTGTATGTCGTCCCCGGCCAGGAGCTGGTGATCGCGAAAATGTCGGCGCGTCCCAGCGCCCTCGATCCCGATATCAGCCAACTCAACCTGAAAATGGTCTCGGCCCTTAAACAACACTTCGCCGGCGGCTGAATACCAAGAGCAACACGGGTTCAATTGAACCCATAAAGTTGCTCTACCGCTTTGGATGCGATCAGGTTCATGATTTAGCCGGTTCCATGCTCATGAGGGCGGCATTGCCGCCGGATGCAGTCGTGTCGATTGATACAACGCGTTCCGTCGCAAACCGCGCCAGGTAATGCGGACCACCTGCCTTGGGCCCGGTGCCGGACAGGCCTTCGCCGCCAAATGGCTGCGAGCCGACAACTGCCCCGATCTGGTTGCGGTTGACATACATATTGCCAACCCTGACCTGGCGCCGGATTTCTCTGATGGTATCCTCAACCCGGGAGTGCACACCAAGGGTCAAGCCGTAGCCGGTGGCGTTGAGCGCCTCGCAGACCTGATCCAGCCTGTCGGCCTTGTACTTCACCACGTGCAGGCATGGACCGAACACTTCCTCGTGCAACGGTGCCAGCGATGGCAGCTCATAGATGGCTGGCGTGACGTACGTTCCCGCCTTGCATTCCGCCGGCATCGGCAGGTCAATCAGTCGGGTTGCTTCGCGTGACATGCGGGCCTTGTGAGCGTCGAGACGGTCGCGGGCCTCTTCGTCGATAACCGGGCCCACATCGGTTGCGTAATCCAGTGGATCACCGATTTTCAACTCGCTGGTCGCTCCACACAACATATCGATTGTGCGCCTGGCCGCATCTTCCTGCACAAACAGCACGCGCGCTGCAGAACAGCGTTGACCGGCTGAATCAAACGCTGACAGAACCAGGTCGCGAACCGCCTGCTCCGGCAAGGCGGACGAGTCGACGATCATCGCATTCATGCCGCCGGTCTCGGCGATCAGGGGCAGGATCGCCCCGTTTCGCGCAGCCAGGCTGCGGTTGATGATATGGGCAGTCTGGGTTGACCCGGTGAATGCAACCCCGCCCAGTTTCGCGTGTTGCAAAACCTGGCTGCCAATGCGTGCGCCATCACCCGGCAGCAGCGATAACACCTCAGCCGGTATACCCGCCTGATGCAGGAGTTTCACGGCTTCATATGCAATGAGAGGCGTCTGTTCGGCCGGTTTTGCCAGTACGGAATTGCCCGCAGCAAGAGCTGCCGACATCTGTCCGGTAAAAATCGCCAACGGAAAATTCCACGGGGCGATGCAGGCAAATACACCGCGGCCACGCAGCACCATATCGTTCAATTCACCGGTTGGCCCCGGCATTTCGACCGACCTGTCAAACTTGTCCCTGGCCTCGGCCGCATAATATCTCAGAAAATCAACCGCTTCCCTCAGGTCTGCCTGCGCATTGTCCAGGCTCTTGCCGGCTTCGCGGATCAGCAGTGCGAAAAGCCTGGCCGCATTTGCTTCATAAAGGTCGGCTGCGCGTTCCAGGCAGTCTGCACGATAGGCTCCGCCGAGCGCGTCCCAGCCATCCTGTGCAGCCGCGGCATGGCTGATGGCTGCTTCAACCTGCGCATCCGATGCCTCGGAGATTTCGCCAACCACAACTGAACGGTCATGCGGCGAAGTGATCTGGCGGACCGCTTCTCCAGCCGCCTTGCCCGGCACCAGCGCCGTCGCCTTTACCGGGGTTGCAAGCGCCTTGCCGATCTCTGCCAGCAAGGGCGTGCGGGTCGCATCATCCCATAGCGGCAAACCGGCAGAATTGCGCCTTGGCTTGAACACGTCGCGCGGCGGTGCAATGCGTGGATGAGGTAACTGATCCAGCCGGCGCACCGCGGCAACCGGGTCTTCAACAATCTCGTCGACCGGTGCCTTGTCATCGGCCAGGCGGTTGACGAATGACGTGTTGGCGCCGTTCTCCAGCAATCGCCGCACCAGGTATGCCAGCAGGTCTTCATGACTGCCCACAGGTGCATAAATCCGGCAGGGCTGACCAATGCCCTGTTTTGCGGTAACCGCGTCGTACAGCGCCTGTCCCATGCCGTGCAGCCGCTGAAATTCGAACTCGCGATCATTGCCTGCCATCACCGACACGGCAGCAACAGTGTGGGCGTTATGGGTGGCAAACTGCGGATAGAACACGTCTCTGCGGCGCAGCAGGTAACGCGCACAGGCCAGGTAGGACACATCCGTCGAGACCTTTCGGGTAAACAACGGGAAATCCTCATAACCAGCGATCTGGGCGAGCTTGATTTCAGTGTCCCAGTACGCGCCCTTGACGAGGCGCACCGGAAAACGCCTGCCGGACTGTTCGGCCAGCTCAGCCAGCCATTCGAGCACCGGCATTGCCCGGCGCGAGTAGGCTTGTATGGCCAGGCCGAGGCCATTCCAGTTATTCAGTTCAGGGTCATGCGCCAGTTTGCCGAACACCTTGAGAGACAGTTCCAGCCGGTCGACTTCCTCGGCGTCGATGGTCAGTGCAATGCCGCCGTCGCGTGCCTGGACGCACAATTTCCGAATGCTCGGATAAAGCTCACCCATCACCCGTGCCTCGGTCCGCGCCTCATAGCGCGGATGCAGTGCTGACAGTTTTACCGAAATCGACGGCAGTTCGTGAATCGGACGTCCGGTTCCTGATTTCTCGTTTTTGGCGAGGGTATCGATCGCCTTGCTGTAGGACTGCCAGTACCGGCCGGCGTCTTTCATGGTGCGGGCGGCTTCACCCAGCATGTCATAGGAGAACCGGTAGCCCTGTTTCCTGAATGAGGCCGAGACGTCAAGTGCTTCGGCAATGGTACGTCCGAGCACGAACTGCTTGCCCATGATGCGCATGGCATGGCGCATGGCCTGGCGGACAACCGGTTCACCTGAACGTTTGACGATTTTCGAGAAATAACCGGACATGTCACGGGTGGTCTCACCGCGCAGGCCGACAAATTTGCCGGTCAGCATCAGGCCCCACGTCGAAGCGTTTACGAAAAGTGATTCCGATGCCCCGACGTGTTTTTCCCAATCCCGCCCGCCGATCTTGTCTGCAATCAGTTTGTCTGCCGTGTGATCATCAGGTATCCGCAGCAGGGCTTCTGCAAGGCACATGAGTACGACACCCTCTTCGCTGGAGAGCGAATATTGCTGCATGAATTCGTCAACGCCGCCCTTCTGCTTTCTGCCTTTCCGGACTGCAGCGACCAGTTCGCGGGCGAGTTTCTGCGTCTGATCGGCCGCTTCGCCATCCAGTTCCGCCTGTGCCGCCAGGCGGCGCACCAGCGCGGTTTCATCACTGAACAGATGATTGGACAGCTTGTTCATTGAGGGAAGCGGCATATCGGTCATGACGTACAGTCCTTCTTGAAATACGTTTCCGGCTATGTAATCAATCTCAGCTAGTGTTATTCACTTATGTTTGCACAAACAGCAGTGTTTTTCTCCAGACAAGGCGGGTGTTATAGTGATGTCCTTCGATATGCATGACCTGAAGATACTGGACGTTTTACAAACCACAGGTCGCATCAGTGTCAGCGATCTGGCGCGTCAGATCAATTTATCTTCCACACCGTGTGCGCAACGGTTGCGCAAGCTGGAATTGCAGGGCGTCATTTCCGGTTACCGGGCAGTTGTCGTTCCCGATGCGATTGGGCTGGACCTGCTGGTGTTCATCCAGGTCACCCTGAAGGAGACCGATGAGACCACGCTTCGGGCCTTCAATGCAGCGATCGGACGGGTGCCCAATGTGCTGGAATGCCATATGGTTGGCGGTGACTTCGATTATCTGCTGAAAGCTCGCGTTGCAAGCATGACTGACTATCGCAGACTGCTGGGCAGCGAGATTGGCTCACTGCCGATGGTACAGGGTACGCATTCATATTTTGTCATGGAGGAAGTCAAGGAAGGAGCACCCCTGCCCCTGAAGTCCCTGCGGCCAGTTGGAAAAAAGTGATAGGCTGGTGTCCTGACCCTAACAATTCGATTCCCGATTCATGGCCTACAAACTCAAAACCGTCCGGACCGTTGAAGCCCTGAGAGCGCAGGTATCTCAATGGCGCAGGCTGGATATCCGAACTGCGCTGGTACCAACCATGGGCGCGCTTCACGCCG
>CAYRLR010000166.1:0-5952 GCA_964424975.1 uncultured Anderseniella sp. | reverse complement strand
ATACGAAAAAGGCTCCAATCGTATCAGTGCCAGCCGGTTGTATGACCTGTCACGCATACTCGAAGTCCCGGTGCAGTTCTTCTTTGACGATCTGCCGGGCAGCGAAGCCGCGAATATGCTTGGGACTGTCAAGCCGGCCGGTTCGGTCGAGATGATCGACTTCCTGTCCAGCGCGGATGGTGCCCAGCTTGTGCGGACATTTTCCGAAATCAGCAGCCCGGCAGTGCGGCGCAATATCCTTGAGCTTGTGAAGTCGATATCCCAAATCGGTGCAGCTCAGTCGGACCAGACCTGAGCGTTTGGCGGCAGTATCGTTGCTGTTAATTGTTTGCGTTGAACAAAGTTGGCTTGACGTGGTGCTTGCAGCCTGACAAAAGGGCGGCCACTCGGCTGCCATTGCATATAAAGAAATCTGCATATGGCGATCATCCTGTCTCTTTTGCGGAGTTTGCAAGCCATGGCACGTCAGAACTATCTCTTCACCAGTGAATCTGTTTCCGAAGGTCATCCCGACAAGGTATGTGATCGCATCTCTGACGAGATTGTTGACCTTGTCTACAAGGAGGCCCGCAAGACAGGTACTGACCCGTGGACCGTGCGTGTTGCCTGCGAAACGCTGACGACAACCAATCGGGTGGTGATTGCCGGTGAGGTTCGTGTTCCCGATACGCTGATCAAGAAAGACAAGGCCGGCAACGTGGTTCACGATGCTGCAGGCAATCCGGTTATCGCACCGGGCAGGTTCCGCTCGGCAGCGCGCCGCGCCATCCGCGCCATCGGGTATGAGCAGGAAGGTTTTCACTGGAAAACTGCAAAGATCGACGTCTTGCTGCATGCCCAGTCAGCAGACATTGCCCAGGGCGTGGACAATGCTGCAGATCGCCAGGGCGAGGAAGGCGCAGGGGACCAGGGCATCATGTTCGGTTATGCCTGCCGTGAAACCCCCGATCTGATGCCGGCACCAATCTATTATGCCCACAAGATTCTGGAACTGATGGCCAAGGCCCGTCACAAGGGTGAAGGTGATGCCGGCAGGCTCGGCCCTGATGCCAAGAGTCAGATCACCATTCGCTATGTCGATGGCAAACCATCAGAAGTTGCATCCATTGTTGTATCAACCCAGCACCTTGACGAGAGCTGGGACTCGGCGAAAGTGCGCTCGGTGATTGAGCCCTTTGTGCGTGAGGCACTGGGTGATTTGCCGATTGCATCCGATTGCAACTGGTACATCAACCCCACCGGCAAGTTCGTCATCGGCGGTCCCGACGGTGATGCCGGTCTCACCGGACGCAAGATCATAGTTGATACCTACGGTGGTGCTGCACCGCATGGCGGCGGCGCATTCTCCGGCAAGGATACCACCAAGGTTGACCGGTCCGCTGCTTACGCCGCGCGCTATCTGGCCAAGAATGTTGTGGCCGCAAAGCTGGCTGATCGCTGCACGATCCAGCTTTCCTATGCCATTGGTGTCGCACAGCCGCTGTCGGTTTACGTGGACACTCATGGTACCGGCAAGGTGGATGAAAGTGTCCTTGAGAAGGCCCTGCGCAGCTGCATGGACCTGTCTCCCAGCGGCATTCGCCGCCATCTTGACCTGAACAAACCGATTTACGCGCGCACTGCTGCGTATGGTCACTTCGGCCGCAAGCCGGGACGTGACGGATCGTTTTCCTGGGAAAAGACCGACCTGACCTCAGCGCTCAAGGCTGCTGTGAAAGCAGCTTCCTAGCGCACCACGGGCTGTTCCCGATGGCGGGTCCGTATCGTAGACCTGCGACGCGGGCCGGACTCTGGTCGGGTTGAGGCCGCTCGCTGACACCTGCTTGTCGCATGTTCCGCAGAAGCCGCATGCTGTTGCGGAACATGCAGTGATACCAGGGGCTCAATAATGACTTTCTTTGATATAAGATCGACTCCAGTCACATCGATCAGGGCTTTGTAATCATGCCGCAACCGCCAGACGGTACCCGGTTCACAGAGAAGTTTTTCGGGCGCCGTGCAGGCCAGACCCTGCGCGAAAATCATGTTCGCCTGGTGGAAAACCTGTTGCCGAAACTGCGCATAGCAGATCGCCGCGAGCTTTTGCAGGATCCGCGCGCACTGTTCGAAACGCCCGTGTCCGAAGTCTGGCTGGAAGTTGGTTTCGGTGGGGGTGAACATCTGGCATGGCAAGCTGCTGCGAATCCACATGTCGGTTTCATTGGCGGCGAACCGTTCATAAACGGTGTTGCCAAACTGCTTAGCCTGCTGGAAACCGGCGGTCTTTCCAACGTCCGTATTGTCGACGATGACATCCGGCCGCGCCTTGATCAGCTTGGCGATCAGACAATATCGCGGGCTTTTCTGCTGTTTCCGGATCCCTGGCCCAAACTACGTCATCACAAGCGCCGCTTCGTAAACCAGGCGAACCTTGCCCGGCTGCACCGTATCCTGCGCCCCGGTGCGGAGTTTCGCGTCGCCAGCGATATTGATCATTATATCAGGTGGAGCTTGCGGCAAGTGGCTGAACACGGAGGCTTCAGGCTGCTGTCGGACAACCCCGAGGACTGGCGTGAGCGTCCCTCGGACTGGCCCCAGACAAGGTACGAGGCAAAGGCTGTTCGCGAAGGGCGCAGCTCTGCATATCTGCGATTTCTTCGCGTGTAAGCGTTTTGCTTGAAGTCCGCGCATTCTCAGCGTATATAGACCTCATCAAGTTCATTCTCATAGGTTTTCAAAGAGTACTGGAAACCACGGTTCATGAGGGTGGGTCCTGCGGGGCCCGCTTTTTTTGTTGCCTGAACAAGGAGATTTCCGATGGCGGCCGACATCGCCAAAAGGATGCAGATGGAGACCGGCGTGGCCGCCAAGGTGGCCCGGCTGGTTGAGCCTGCCATTGTGGAGCTGGGTTTCCGGTTGGTGCGGGTGCGCCTGACCGGTAACACGCTTCAGATTATGGCTGAGCGTCCGGATGGCACCATGACGGTTGGTGGTTGTCAGGATATTTCACGCACCATATCGCCATTGCTGGATGTAAATGATCCCATATCCAGCAGATACAGTCTCGAAGTGTCCTCACCTGGCGTAGATCGGCCACTGGTGCGCCCTGAAGATTTTGAGCGCTGGGCGGGCTTTGAAGCGAAGATTGAGCTGGTTACACCGCTGGCAGGCCGGAAACGGTTTCGCGGCAGACTGGAAGGTTTTGATGAGGGCGAAGTCCGCCTGTTCATACCTGCGCCTGAAAAGGGCGATGAAGATATTCTGATCGGGCTGGACATCAATGCAATTGGTGATGCCCGTCTGGTGATGACCGATGAGTTGCTGAAGGCCGCCGGTGTGCGGGCCAAGGCAGGCGAGGTCAGCGATGGTGCTGACTGGACCGAAGAGAATGAAGCTGAATCTAACGACATTAAAGCGGAGTGAATTAAATGGCTGATGTCGCCGTAAGTGCAAACAGGCTGGAATTGTTGCAAATCGCCGATGCGGTTGCACGTGAAAAGTCGATCGACAAAGCTGTCGTGATCGATGCGATGGAGGACGCAATCCAGCGTGCTGCACGCTCGCGCTATGGCGCAGAAAATGACATCCGTGCCGAAATCGATCCGCAAACCGGCGAAACCAAACTGTATCGCCTGCTTGAAGTGGTCGAGGAAGTTGAAAACGATTCGACCCAGATCACCATGAAGGAAGCGCTGGACCGTAATCCTGGCGCCCGCATGGGCGATTTCCTGTCTGAACCGCTTCCACCGGTTGATTTTGGCCGTATCGCTGCCCAGAACGCCAAGCAGGTCATCGTGCAGAAGGTGCGCGATGCAGAACGCGAACGTCAGTTTGAAGAGTACAAGGATCGCATTGGCGAGATCGTTTCCGGTGTGGTCAAGCGTGTCGAGTACGGCAACATCATTGTCGACCTGGGCCGTGGCGAAGGCATTGTACGTCGCGATGAAGGATTGCCGCGCGAGGCTTTCCGCAATGGTGACCGGGTGCGGGCCTATATTTTCGATGTGCGCCGCGAACTGCGCGGTCCACAGATCTTCCTGTCGCGTTCGCGGCCAGAGTTCATGGCCAAGCTGTTCCAGCAGGAAGTACCTGAAATCTATGACGGTATAGTTGAAGTCGTGGCCGTGGCCCGCGATGCCGGTTCACGCGCCAAGATATCCGTGCGCTCCAAGGACAGTTCGATTGACCCGGTTGGCGCTTGCGTCGGCATGCGGGGCAGTCGTGTCCAGGCCGTGGTCAATGAACTGCAGGGCGAAAAGATCGACATCATTCCCTGGACGCCTGATGCCGCCAGTTTCATCGTCAACGCCCTGGCGCCTGCCGAAGTCTCCAAGGTTGTTCTTGATGAAGATGCCCAGCGCATTGAAGTCGTGGTGCCTGATGAGCAGTTGTCGCTGGCCATTGGCCGTCGGGGACAGAATGTACGTCTGGCGTCGCAGCTGTCCGGCTGGGATATCGACATCATGACCGAGGCCGAAGAATCCGAACGTCGCCAGAAAGAGTTTGCGGATCGCACGCAGCGCTTCACCGAGGCGCTTGATGTGGACGAGATGCTGGCTCAGTTGCTGGCGTCGGAAGGCTTCGACTCGATAGAAGAAGTCGCTTATGTGGCTCCTGAGGAAATTGCGTCCATTGACGGACTGGATGATGACACGGCGTCTGAAATTCAGGCCCGTGCAACCGAATACCTTGACCGCCAGGCGACGGAACTGGAAGCCAAGCGTAAAGAGCTTGGGGTGACAGACGATCTGGCAGGTTTTGCAGGATTGTCACCGGCCATGCTGGTGATGCTCGCGGAAGACGGCGTTTTCACACTGGAAGATTTTGCCGGCTGTGTGCCGGATGATCTGGTTGGCTGGAACGAGCGCGGCGAGGGCGAAACAATTCGCCATGAAGGGTCGCTTTCTGCAACTGACATGACCGCAGCCGAGGCAGAAAACCTCATCATGACTGCGCGCCTGCAACTGGGCTGGATTGAACCGGAACCGGAACCGGTGGCAGAAGTAGAAGCAGAAGGTAGCGAAGACGCTGCCGTCACACCCAGCAACGAAGAATAAGGTGAACACCCGGCAACATGACAGCTCTGGCGCAACAAACCATCCTCGAAGATGATACGAATGTCCGCATGTGCGCGCTAACGCGCACGCAGCGGCCACGCGAGGAACTGTTGCGCTTCGTTGCCTCTCCGGACGGTGGTCTGGTGCCGGATCTGAAAGAAAACCTGCCGGGCCGAGGCGTCTGGTTGACCCTGGCGCGTTCGAGTGTAGACGAGGCCGTCAGGCGTCAGGTGTTTGCCCGGGCGCTGAAGACGCCGGTCAGGCAACCGGACAACCTTGCCGATCTTATCGCGCGGTTGTTGCTTAAAGATGCTATGTCGTGTCTGTCTCTGGCATCAAAGGCGGGTCAGGTCGTGGCCGGGTTTGAAAAAACCGAATCGACGATTTCGCATGGCCGGGCGGCTGTTCTAATAGCTGCCAGTGACGGTGCGGAAGACGGTCGCCGCAAGCTGTCCGGCAAACTGCGGGCAGCCGATCAGGCCGGCCAGTTGGTCGAGTGTTTTTCCTCTGCTGATTTGGATTTGGCATTGGGACGTACAAATGTGATACATGCTGCCATTAATCCCGGCGGTCTGGCGCGGAAATTCCTCGCCTGCGCGAAACGATGTGAATTTTTTGAATTACACGGAGCCGCACAAGCGGAAAGCTGATACGCAATGAGTGATACGAACGATAACGGCAATGGCAATGATCGTCCTGGTGGACGCACACTCGGTTTGCGTGGCGGTGGCCAGAGCCGGGTGCGCCAGAATTTCTCCCACGGACGGTCAAAAACCGTTGTGGTGGAAACCAAGCGCAAGCGCATTATCGGGGGACCGGGTGCGAAACCTGCTGCCCCGGCAGTTGCAGAAGCACCAGCGCCGGCTCCGGCACCTGCGCCAACCCCGGCAGCGGCACCAACTGCTCAGCCGGCAGT
>CAYRLR010000165.1:0-5955 GCA_964424975.1 uncultured Anderseniella sp. | reverse complement strand
GCGGAGCGCAGCCGCAGGCTGCTGGCGTGAGCGGCATAAAACAACAACACAACACCCACCCAACACCACCACTCACAAGTACCAGTCATACTCCTGCCTTGAGGTGGTTTCCATGAAGGCGGCGAATTCTGCCTGTTTGACGTCTGCGTAAATCCGGCAATAATCCTTGCCCAGATAGCCGGGCAGGATGGTGGCATTGCGGGTTGCCTCGAGCGCGCGCCACAGTGTCAGGGGCAAGTCTGCATCCACTTCAGCGCCGACATTGCCGGTCGAGCGCTTTCCTGCATCCAGCCGGTTCGTCAGGCCGTGATGCATACCGGCCAGCACTGCGGCCATCACCAGGTAGGGGTTGGCTTCTGCACCTGCCGCGCGATGTTCGATACGCCGCGCCGATGAAGGTCCTGAGGGAATCCGGAAGGCGACCGAGCGGTTATTGTCACCCCAGTGCGTGGTGACCGGCGTGAAATTGTCGGCAACATAGCGCCGGTAGACATTGAGGTTCGGCGCGAAAATCGCCATGCCTTCCGCATGGATTTCCTGAAGCCCGGCAATGGCGGCAGACAGTTTCGCGTCCGCATCCGCGTGCGCGGGATCAAACACGTTGCCAGTATCGTCTGTCAGCGAGGCATGGATATGCATGCCGGAACCGGACTGTCCGGCGAATGGTACCGACATGAATGTGGCATCGAGCCCGTTGGCGCGGGCCACCGACGTGATGCAGCGGCGCAACAGGACCGCGTCATCACACGCTTTCACCGGGTCGTTGCAGTGGTCCAGATTGATCTCGAACTGACCCGGTCCGTACTCGGAAATCATCGTGGACGTCGGCAGGTTCTGTGCCTTGCAGGCTGCTTCGATGGCCATGATGATCGGGGCGAACTCATCCATCTTGTCGAGCGACAACACCTTGCCCGCGGTTTCGGGCCGTCCGGTGCGTGGCGAGACGGCAGGCTGCGGTGCGCCATCAGCACCGCGTTCGGCGCAGATGAAATAGAATTCAAGCTCAACTGCGGTAACGGGTGTCAGGTTCAGGTGACCAAACCGGGCAACCACCTGTTGCAGTACCGTGCGCGGGTCATACCAGAGCGGTTTCCCGGTCGCGGCATCTTCCGGTTCGCACAGCACCTGGGCCAGACCCGGGGCCCACGGTGCCCTGACCAGGCGTCCCGGTACGGGCCGCACGATTGCATCCGGATCGCCGTCCGAGAAACCGTGCCCCATCGGATCTGCAGTGTTGCCCTGCACATCCACCAGGCTCATGGCGGCACAGACAGGGGTGCCGGTTTCGTACAGTTTTGCAATATGGGCGCGCGGCAGGCGTTTGCCATAGGCCTGTCCGCACAGGTCAATGAGAACCGTATCGAGATGCGTGATGTCCGGGTTATTCTCCAGAAATACCCCGGCTTCGGTTTTTGCCGTCATTGCCTGCCTCCAAATGCACCAGATGATTAGCTTAGGGTGTGGTTGAATGTGTTGCCAAGTGACCTCATCGCGTTTATAAGCCATCTCGTTTGAACGAACCGTCCGGCCAGTGTGGGCTGCCGTGGCGGTTTTAATGCTTAAAAAACAGGCTCAAACGACTGGCTCACCAGGTTCTGGGCAAAACAAGGCAAGGCCGACCGGCCGCCGCACCAGGTGCGGGCTTTGCGGAGATTGCGAACACGGTGACCATTGTCGCGAGCAAAATGGAGACAGCAAAATGCCCAAGATGAAGACGAAAGCGTCTTGCAAGAAGCGTTTCAGCTTCACCGCAAGCGGTAAGGTGAAAGCCGGCCAGGCTGGCAAACGCCATGGCATGATCAAGCGATCGAACAAGTTTATCCGCGATCAGCGCGGTACGACGATCCTCACGGATTCGGACGCAAAAGTCATCAAGGGCTTTATGCCCAACCGCTAAAGGTACGCAAGGAGTTACCCTAAAATGGCACGAGTAAAACGTGGTGTGACAGCTCATGCGCGTCACCGCAAAGTCGTCAAGGCAGCCAAAGGTTATTATGGCCGCCGCAAGAATGTATTCCGCGCCGCCGTTCAGGCCGTGGAAAAGGCAGGTCAGTACGCCTATCGCGACAGGCGTCGCAAGAAGCGTAATTTCCGTTCATTGTGGATTCAGCGCATCAACGCTGCATGCCGTGAACTGGGCATGACCTATGGCCGATTTATCGAGGGCCTCGGCAAAGCCGGTGTCGAAGTCGACCGTAAAGTCCTGTCCGATATTGCCGTACGCGAGCCAGACGCATTCAAGGCGCTGGTCGAAAAGGCAAAAGCCGCGCTGTAATCAGCGCTGCCATCTGATATAGAACCGAGCAGAGCCGGGCTTTGTCGCTGAGCATGATTTCATGCCATCGATGATGTCCGGCTTTTTTTTGATTTCATGAAATTGACCAACGGGTTTCACCATGACCGAACTGGCAGAACTGGAAAGCCAACTCGTGAGCGCTGTCGAGGCGGCCGGCGACGAGGCAACGCTGGACACCGTGCGCGTGTCTGCGCTGGGCAAGAAGGGCGCCATATCCGAGCGCATGAAAACACTTGGAGCGATGTCGCCTGACGAGCGCAAGCAGGCAGGCCAGGCACTCAATGCGATCAAGGACAAGGTGGCTGCGGCCATTGCATCGCGGTCTGCATCGCTGAAGCAGGCAGCGCTTGAAGCGCGCCTGGCGACGGAATTCGTGGATGTGACCTTGCCGGCGCGCCCGGAAATGCAGGGTTCGGTGCACCCGGTGTCCCAAGTCTGGGAAGAGATTACCCAGATTTTCGGCGACATGGGATTTGCCGTGGCCGAAGGCCCGCACATCGAAACCGACTGGTACAATTTCGGCGCCCTGAACATTCCCGACGATCATCCCGCGCGCCAGGAACATGACACTTTTTACTTCAATCCGAAGCCGGACGGCTCGCGCATGGTATTGCGCACCCATACCTCGCCGGTGCAGATCCGCACCATGCAGAACAGTGAAACGCCGATCCGCATCATCGCGCCGGGCCGCACGTTCCGTTGTGACTCCGACCAGACCCACACCCCGATGTTTCACCAGGTTGAAGGCCTGGTGCTGGATGACAAGACCCATCTGGGGCACCTGAAGTGGTGTCTTGAGGAATTCTGCAAGGCCTTCTTCGAGGTCGATGCGGTCAAGATGCGCTTCCGCGCCTCGCACTTCCCGTTCACCGAACCCAGCATGGAAGTGGACATCAACTGCTCCTGGGAAAAAGGTCACGTAAAGGTCGGCGTGGGTGACAGCTGGCTGGAGATTCTCGGTTCCGGCATGGTGCACCCCAATGTCATCCGTGCCGGCGGGCTGGACCCGGACAAGGTGCAGGGCTTTGCCTTCGGCATGGGGATCGACCGGCTGGCCATGCTGAAATACGGCATCCCCGATCTGCGGGCTTTCTTCGAAGCTGATCTGCGCTGGTTGCGGCATTACGGCTTCCGCTCGCTCAACGTGCCGACACTGGCGGGAGGACTGTCATGAAGTTCACATTGAAATGGCTGAAGCAGCACCTGGACACCGATGCCACGCTGGATCAGATCTGTGACGGCCTGGTCGGTGTCGGCCTCGAGGTTGAAGGCATTGAGGACAAGACCGCGGCACTGGCCGGATTCTCCATCTGCAAGGTGATAGAAGCCCGCCAGCACCCCAATGCGGACCGCCTGCGGGTGTGTGACGTGCAAACCATAAACGGCATGGTGCAGGTTGTCTGCGGCGCGCCCAATGCCCGCACCGGCCTGGTTGGCGTGTTTGCCGGCCCCGGCACCCATGTGCCCGGTACCGGCGTTGACCTTGAGGTTGGCAGCATTCGCGGCGTTGAAAGTGCGGGCATGTTGTGTTCGGAACGCGAACTGATGATCTCCGATTCCCATGACGGCATTATCGACCTGGCCGACGAGTTTCCCGTCGGCATGAGCGCTGCCGAGGCGCTGAGCCTGGATGATCCGGTGATCGACGTCGCCATCACGCCGAACCGGCCCGATGCGCTGGGTGTCTACGGCATTGCGCGTGACCTGGCCGCCAAGGGCCTTGGCACGCTGAAACCGCTTGAGGTGCCTGCCATCGCCGGCAGCTACAAATCACCCATTGCAGTTGACCTGCGGTTTGACGGTGAAGACCCGATGCCGTGTTCGATGTTCGTCGGGCGCCATATCAAGGGCGTGAAAAACGGTCCGTCGCCGGACTGGCTGCAGCGCTGGCTGATGGCCATCGGTCTGCGCCCGATCTCCGCGCTGGTCGACATCACCAACTACATCACCTTTGGCTATGGCCGCCCGCTGCACGTGTTCGACGCCGACAAGGTGCACGGCACCGTTCATGCGCGCATGGCAAAACCGGGCGAAACCCTGCTGGCGCTGGACGGCAAGGAGTACACCCTTGACGACACCATGACGGTGATCGCCGACGACAATGGTGCCGAAGGCATTGCCGGCATCATCGGTGGCGAGGTGTCCGGTTGTGACGAGACCACCACCAACGTGTTCATCGAAGCAGCCTTCTTTGACCCGGTCCGCACCGCTGCCACCGGCCGCAAGCTCAACATCATTACAGATGCTCGTTATCGCTTTGAACGCGGTGTCGACCCGGCCTTTGTCGAGGCCGGTGCGCAACTTGCCACGCAGATGATCATCGACCTGTGCGGCGGTGAACCGTCCGAACTGGTGATTGCCGGTGCAGCGCCTTTGAACACCTGGTCATGTGATCTGCGCAAGACCCGCGTCAGGGCGTTGGGCGGTATCGACGTGCCTGAAGCCAGGCAGGTGGAAATTCTCACCGCGCTCGGTTTCCGTGTCACCGACAATGGCGATGTCTTGTCCTGTGTCGTGCCAAGCTGGCGGCCGGATGTGCATGGCGAGGCGGACCTGGTTGAAGAGGTCTGCCGCATCTATGGTCTCGACAAGGTACGCTCGGAACCCATGCAGCGCGCCCATGCCGTTGCAAAACCGGTGCTGACCATCCGCCAGCGGCGCATGCTGGCAGCACGCCGGACGCTGGCGGGCCGTGGCCTGAACGAGGCGGTGACATGGTCATTCCTGCCCGCAGATCAGGCAGACCTGTTCGGCGGCGGCCAGCCGGAACTGAAACTTGCCAACCCGATCTCGGTTGAATTGTCCGACATGCGGCCGTCGCTGATCGCCAACCTGGTGGCCGCAACCGGTCGCAATGTCGATCGCGGCCAGGCCCAGGTCGCCCTGTTCGAGGTCGGCCAGGCCTATGCCGGCGACCAGCCGGAAGACGAGACCTTGCGCGCCTCGGGCGTCAGGCGCGGGCAGACCGGTCCGCGTCACTGGGCCGACAAGGCCCGCAATGTCGATGCCTTCGATGCCAAGGCAGACCTGTTTGCCGCACTGGCAGCCGCAGGTGCGCCGGTGGCCAGCGTCCAGGTGGTGCAGGGAGCGCCGGCCTGGTACCATCCCGGCAGGTCCGGCACGGTGCAGCTGGGCCCGAAGAACCAGCTCGGCTGGTTTGGCGAAGTGCATCCGCGCGTGCTGGCTGCCATGGACGTCAAGGGTCCGCTGGTGGCGTTCGAGATGAACATCGACGCCATCCCCGAGCCCAAGTCGTCGCAGGCCTCGCGCCCGCCGATGGACAGCTCGGACCTGTTGCCGGTCAAGCGCGATTTCGCCTTCGTGGTGGACAGTGACGTGCCGGCAGACAAGCTGCTGCGCGCAGCCCGCGGCGCGAACAAGGCGCTGGTAGCCGACGTCTCTGTGTTCGATGTGTTCGAAGGCGGCAATCTCGGCGAGGGCAAGCGCTCACTGGCCATCGAGGTCACGCTGCAGCCAAGGGACAAGACCCTGACCGACGAGGAAATCGATGCCGTGTCGAAGGCGATTGTTGCGGGTGTAGGCAAGGCAACCGGAGCTACCCTGAGAGGGTAGCGATTTATTCCGCTCACGCCAGCAGCCTTCGGCTGCGCTCCTCTAGGGCAAGCTTCGCATGACGGACGGTCGGCCTTGCCTCGGCA
>CAYRLR010000164.1:0-6012 GCA_964424975.1 uncultured Anderseniella sp. | reverse complement strand
GAGGATATCGCGCGGTTGTATCCGGCGACTACAAACGCGCCATCGATCCGACCTGTGCCGGCTTCGAGGTGGTCAGGTGCGATCTGTTCATCACCGAGGCCACTTTCGGCCTGCCGGTATTCGTACATGAAAACGCTGCTGCAGAAGCCGCCCGTCTGGTCGCTTCGCTGGCTGCATCGCCACACCGCACCCATCTGCTGGGCGTCTACGGACTGGGCAAATGCCAGCGCATGATTTCCCTGGTGCGCGCGGCAGGGTACGGCAGGCCGATCTACCTGCACGGTGCCCTGACGGGCCTGTGCGACTATTACATCTCGCAGGGCGTGGAACTTGGCGATCTTCTGCCGGTTGCAGATGCAGACCCGGAAACCCTCTCCGGCCAGTTGGTGCTATGTCCTCCTTCTGCCATTGCCGACCGCTGGTCCAGGCGCATGAGCAATCCGCTGACCGCGTTTGCCTCGGGATGGATGCGGGTCAAGGCGCGGGCCCGTCAGCGCGGCGCAGAGCTTCCCCTCATCGTGTCCGATCATGCCGACTGGCCGGAGCTGCTGCAGACCATATCGGACGTTGACGCCGGTGAAATCTGGGTCACCCACGGCAGGGAGGATGCCCTGCTTCACCAGATATCGGCAATGGGTCTCAAGGGCAGAGCCCTGGCCCTGGTCGGTTTTGAAGACGAGGGGGAGTGACCCATGCAGGCTTTCGCCGAACTGATGAACCGCCTCGCCTTCACCAGTTCCCGCAACGCCAAGCTTGATCTGATGCAGGCCTATTTCAGGGCTACGCCGGATCCCGACCGCGGCATTGCACTGGCTGCGCTGACCGACGGGTTGAATCTGCGTCTGCCGTTCCGGCGGCTGGTGGCGGAGTTGCTGGAGCCGCATACAGACCCGGTGCTCTACAAGCTGTCGCGCGACTATGTCGGCGACACGGCTGAGACCGTATCGCTGTTGTGGCCGGCGCAAGACACTGGCACGCCGGTTCCATCACTGGCTGAAATCCACCAGACGCTGCACTCGCTCAAGCGGACAGAGGCCGGGCCGGTGCTGTCTGCCTGGCTTGACACACTCGACGCCAATGGCCGCTGGGCATTGCTCAAGCTGATCACCGGCGGACTTCGCATCGGTGTGTCGGCCCGGCTTGCCAAAACAGCGGTCGCACAGGCGTTCGATCATGATGTTGCAGATGTCGAGGAAGTCTGGCACGGCCTTGAGCTGCCATATACAGACCTGTTCGCCTGGCTGGAAGGCAGGACCGGCAAACCGGATCCGGGCGACACACCGGTGTTCAGGCCGGTCATGCTGGCTCAC
This sequence comes from uncultured Anderseniella sp., assembly GCA_964424975.1. GTDB lineage: Bacteria > Pseudomonadota > Alphaproteobacteria > Rhizobiales > Aestuariivirgaceae > Anderseniella. The sequence goes on along the minus strand of CAYRLR010000164.1, from coordinate 4,702 downwards.
CCGGTGGAAGACGCAGACTTCGAGAAGCTTCAGCCTGAAGACTGGATCGCTGAATGGAAGTGGGACGGTATAAGGGTGCAACTGGCCGGAAACGGCAGCGAATTGCGGCTTTACTCGCGCACAGGAGACGACATCTCCGGATCATTTCCTGACATCGGCGATGCGTTCATGGGCTTTTCAGGCGTGGCCGACGGCGAGTTGCTGGTGGTGCGCGACGGTCATATCGCCCCGTTCAATGACCTTCAGCAACGTCTCAACCGCAAGAGCGTCAGCGCGGCCATGGTAAAAGACTACCCGGCCCACATCCGGTTTTACGACCTGTTGTTTGATGGCGGCAGCGACGTTCGCGCGTTCGACTTCCCGACCCGGCGCAACCGGCTCAAGACCCTGCTGGCAAACAGTGATTTTGCGCGCGCATCGTTGAGTGAGGTCATCGAGTTCACGGCATTTGAGCAATTGACAATTCTGCGCGATGGCGCGCGCGACGCCAATATTGAGGGCCTGATGCTGAAGCGCATCGCCTCGCCCTATCTGGCCGGCAGACCGAGGGGGCACTGGTTCAAGTGGAAACGCGATGCGCTTACTGCTGATTGCGTGATGATGTATGCCCAGCGCGGCTCCGGCAAACGGTCATCGTTCTACTCCGACTATACCTTTGGCGCCTGGCGCACAGGTGACGACGGTCATGATGAGCTGGTGCCGGTGGGCAAGGCGTATTCCGGCTTTACCGACGAAGAGCTGAAGAAACTGGACAAGTTTGTCCGCAACAACACAACGGACCGGTTCGGGCCGGTACGTGCGGTCGCACCGGAACTGGTGTTCGAGGTGGCATTTGATGCCGTGCAACCATCGACGCGTCACAAGTCGGGTATCGCCATGCGATTTCCACGCATTCATCGCATTCGCTGGGACAAGCCGGCCAAAGAAGCAGATCATCTTGACACACTCCTGACATTGGTAGCCAAATAGAAGGACAGCTTTCACAATTCAGCGAGGAAACGATGGATATCGACAAGATGAAGACACTTGTCTCGGCAGGCAAAATGGGCCGCCGAGACTTCATTCAGCTTTCTGTTGCAGCGGGACTGACCGCAGCGGCCGGAGAAACCCTGTTCTCGGCGACGGCTCGTGCGACACCGAAAAAGGGCGGACACCTCAAATCTGCCGTCGGCCACGGCTCCACGACGGACTCGCTTGATCCCGGCACATGGGAAAACTCCCATGTCGGCGATCTCGGCTACATTCCCTATGACTACCTGGTCGAAATCGACACGAAGAATTCGCCGGCTCCCGGCCTGGCGGAAAGCTGGGAAGCATCCGCGGAAGTCGACCGCTGGGTGTTCAAGCTGCGCAAGGGCGTGGAATTCCACAACGGCAAATCGCTTGACGCGGAAGATGTCGTTGCCTCGATCAACCACCACAGGGGCGCGGATACAAAATCGGCTGCCAAGTCGATCCTCGAGATCATCAAGGACGTGAAGGCCAACGGCAAGGACGAGGTGGTCTTTGAACTGAGTTCGGGCTCGGCGGACTTTCCGTATGTTGTGTCAGACTATCACCTGCCCATCATGGCAGCCAAGGACGGCAAGATGGACTGGGCCTCCGGCAACGGCACCGGCCCGTTCAAACTTGAACGCTTTGAACCCGGCGTGACCATCGAGGCCAAGCGCAACGACAACTATTACGGCAACGCCAATTTCGATGAAATCTCGGTGCTGTCGGTCAGCGATGTGGTCGCCCGCCAGAACGCCCTGAACTCCGGCAACGTGGATTACATCGACCGGCCCGACCTGAAAACCGTTTCGCTGCTGAAGCGAAATCCCGGCATCGAAATAGAACAGGTCACCGGTTTCGGTCACTATGTTGCGCCGATGAATACCACCATGGCGCCGTTCGACAACAAGGATGTTCGCCTGGCCCTCAAATATGCAATCGACCGGGAAGAACTTGTGAAAAAGATCCTGCTGGGCTTTGGCTCGGCAGGCAACGACAACCCCCTCTCGAAGTCGATCAAGTACGCCATCGATCCCGAGCCACGTCATGTCTACGATCCTGACAGGGCCAAGTTCCATCTCAAGAAAGCCGGGTTGAACAGCCTGAAAATCGACCTGTCCGCGTCGGAAGCCGCGTTCAGCGGTTCACTTGATACAGCTGTGCTGATGTCCGAATCGGCCAAGGCCTGCAATATCGACATCAACGTGGTGCGCGAGGCATCCGACGGTTACTGGTCCAATGTGTGGATGAAAAAACCATGGTGCATGTCGTTCTGGAGCGGTCGTCCGACGGCAGACTGGATGTTTACAACAGCCTATGCTGCCGAAGCGAAGTGGAACGACACGTTCTGGAAAAACCCGCGCTTCAACGAGTTGCTGAAATCCGCGCGCGCCGAACTCAACGACACCAGGCGCGGTGAGATGTATGCCGAAATGCAGAGTCTCCTGCAGGACGACGGCGGCATCATGGTATTGATGTTCAACGACTTTGTGACTGCACGCAGCAGGAAACTGGCGCACGGCGAGATGAATTCAAACTATGACCATGACGGTGGATACATGTATCGCCGCTGGTGGTTTGCCTGATCTCGTGACACTTACATAGGTACAGCGGCAGCACTTTTTTGAACCGGTCAGGTTTAAGGGTGCTGCCGTTTTCTTTGAAATGAGGCACAATAAGGGCTGGTCATGCCCGGGTTTTTTTGCGACCCTTCGCGAAGTGGGGAACGCCGTCAGTCACCTTGGCGACAAGGTGTGCGTTGGGGTTGCGTTAGGGAGTTAGGTGGAACATGCATCCGATTTTGCGGACTATACTGCAAAGACTGGGCCTTGGCCTGCTGACCCTGTTTGTTGTCTCCATCATTATTTTCAGTTCGCTGCAGTTTTTGCCCGGTGATTTTGCCACTTCGGTTCTCGGACAATCCGCCACTCCTGAAACAGTCGCGGCGTTCCGCCGGGAACTGGGTCTGAACGACCCGGCAGTCACGCGCTACATCCAGTGGATTGGCGGCGTGTTGCAGGGAGATTTCGGGTCATCCTTTTCAGGTCGCAGCCAGGGCCGTGAACGCGAAGTCATGGAGCTGATCGGTCCGCGCTTGTGGAACACCTTGTTCCTTGCGTCGATGACCGCAATTATCGCCGTGCCACTGGCGCTGACGCTCGGCATCACAGCTGCCCTGTATCGCAATTCGTTTTACGATCGCATGGTCAACGCAACGACGCTGACAACAATTTCATTTCCCGAATTCTTCGTCGCCTACATCCTGATCCTGTTGCTGGCGACACTGTGGAAAGTCTTTCCATCGCTGGCAAACGTCCGTGAATCCACAGACATGATCGACAGGATATACATGACCGCCCTGCCGGCCCTGACACTTACACTGGTGATTGTCGCCCACATGATGCGGATGACGCGTGCGGCCATCATCAACCTGCTGGCAAGCCCATATATCGAGATGGCGCGGCTGAAGGGCATTTCCAAATCCAGCGTCATCATCAAGCATGCCCTGCCCAATGCCTGGGCACCGATCGTCAACGTGATTGCCTTCAACCTTGCCTACCTCGTGGTCGGCGTGGTCGTGGTGGAAGTGGTGTTCGTCTATCCCGGCGTCGGGCAGTTGATGGTGGATGCTGTAACCACGCGCGACATCCCCGTGGTGCAGGCCTGCGCGCTGATCTTCGCGGCCACCTACATCCTTCTCAACCTGTTTGCCGACATCGTATCCATCGTAACCAATCCGAGGCTGTTGCACCCAAGATGAGCACCGATGACCAGACATATTCCGCCGCTGGCGAGGTGGCATCGGTCGCAACGCGCAGAACATGGTGGGACCGCACCTGGCGAAGCCTGAGAAAGGCACCGGTTACAGCCTGGTTCGGCATGATTGTGATTGCCTGCTATGTGATCGTTGCGGTGTTTGCTCCCATCATCGCACCGTATGGTCAAAGTGAAATATTCGAGACGCCTTATGCGCCCTGGAGTTCGGAGTTCTGGTTCGGAACCGATCAGCTCGGGCGCGATGTGCTGTCGCGGCTTATCTATGGCGCGCGCAACACTATCGGAATTGCGGTGGCGACGACGGCGCTGTCCTTCCTCATCGGCGGCAGTCTCGGCGTCATGGCGGCCATCAACCGGTCCTGGCTGGATCAGGCCCTCAGCCGCTTTGTAGATGTCCTGATGGCGATACCAAGCCTGATTTTCTCGTTGATGCTGCTGTCGATCTTCGGCTCCAACGTTATCAACCTAATCATTATTATCGCGGTGCTGGATGCCACCAGAGTGTTCCGGCTGGCCCGTGCCGTATCATTGAACGTGGTCGTCATGGATTATGTCGAGGCATCGCGGCTGCGCGGTGAATCTCTCACCTGGGTCATGCGGCGCGACATACTGCCCAATATCCTGCCGCCGCTGGTTGCCGAATTCGGCTTGCGGTTCTGTTTCGTTTTCCTGACCATAGCGTCGCTGTCGTTCCTGGGTGTCGGAATCCAGCCGCCCACGGCTGACTGGGGTTCCATGGTTCGCGAGAACGCCCAGCTGATTTCATTTGCCGAATATGACATGAAAGCAGCCATGACCCCGCTGCTGCCCGCCGGCGCCATAGCGCTGCTGACAGTGGCGGTCAACTTCGTGGTCGACTGGTTCCTGCACAAGACAAGTGGTATCCGCGATGAAAAGTGAAACGGAAAATCGCACAGCCGGTGACCTGCTG
>CAYRLR010000163.1:0-6064 GCA_964424975.1 uncultured Anderseniella sp. | reverse complement strand
CTCATGAACAGTTCAGGCGATCATACGCCAGATCTCCACATACCCGTGTTGCTCAACCCGGTAATGGAGGCTCTGCACCCGGCGGACGGTGAGGTCTTCGTTGACGGCACTTTCGGCGCGGGCGGCTATACGCAGGCGCTGCTCGATGCAGCCGCGTGCAAGGTGATTGCGATTGACCGCGACCCGAACGCCATCGCTGCCGGTGCCTGGCTGGCCGGGAAATCTGGTGACCGGCTCACACTGGTACAGGGTCGGTTTTCGCAGGTTGAGCAAATCGTAGCCGAAGCCGGACTGGCGCGCGTGGACGGCATCGTGCTGGATGTCGGTGTATCATCCATGCAGCTGGACGAGGCTGAACGCGGTTTTTCCTTCATGCGCGACGGACCGCTGGATATGCGCATGGAGCAGCAGGGCACCAGCGCCGCCGATATTGTCAATGAATTTGAAGAACGCGACCTGCGCCACATAATTTCGGTGCTGGGCGAGGAAAAGCGTGCATTTGCCATTGCAAAGGCGGTTGTCAAACGGCGTGAACAGGAACCGTTTACCCGGACACTCGATCTTGCAAACCTGATCGAGGCAACGCTCGGCAGACCGCCGAGATACAAGGGGCCATCCATCCATCCGGCTACCCGCACATTCCAGGCACTGCGGATTTACGTGAATGCGGAACTGAAGGAACTGGCGGAAGCGCTGGCAGCAGCAGAAAGACTGCTGGCCCCCGGTGGCCGGCTGGCCATTGTGACCTTCCATTCGCTGGAAGACCGGATCGTCAAACGCTTCCTGCACCAGAGGTCGGGCAGGGTGGCCCGGCCATCACGCTATGCACCGCAACTTGAGGAACTGGCACCATCTTTCGATGAACTTGCGCGCGGCGGCATCGTTGCCGACGAGGCGGAAGTGGCGTCGAACCCGCGGGCGCGGTCTGCGAGACTGCGGGCGGGCACGCGCACCGAGGCGGCACCTCATCCGTTTGTACTTGAAGATTTCGGACGCGAGGTGACGTTGTGCTGAGGTTGCTCAATGTCATGTTGGTCATGGGTGTGCTGGGCTCGGGCTTTGCGCTGTACACGCTTGAACACCATACCCGCTCGGTTGAAAGAGAAGTTGCCCGTGTCGAAGCTGCCATTGAAAGCGAGTATGAGTTCATCGGTCTTCTCAACGCTGAATGGAGCCTGCTGACCCGGCCACAACGACTGCAACAGCTGGCGAAGAACCATTTGGGACTGGGGCCGGTATGGCCGGACCAACTGGTGGAATTGAGCGAGCTGAGTGCGAAATTACCAGCAGCACCGGCTCATGAACCAGACCAAACGCCTGCCTCTGATGACCCCATGGCTGACCTGTTGCGGATGATGCAATGAGCACACTAAACCCGATTGAAGCCAATCAGGCAGACTTTACGTTTCGTGGTCACAAGCGGTTGCGGCTGGTTGTTGCCGGGTTCGCACTGGGGTTCGCAGTACTTACTTGCAAGCTGGCATGGTTGACCCTGATTGACACCTCAAACGGCAGTCAAACGGCGCATTTCGACGCCAAGGTGCGTATTCCGCGCCCAGACATCACGGATCGGCACGGCCATGTCCTGGCCACCGACATTCCGGTGTCGTCCCTGTATGCTGATCCCGCCAAGATGATTGATGTGGATGAAGCGGTGGAACTGCTGACCGGCGCTTTGCCGGAGTTGAACGCCAGGGATCTGCGCCGCAAGCTGGACAGGCGCCAGCGGCGGTTTGTCTGGATCAAACGCGAAGTATCTCCCGGCCAGCGTGAACTGATCCACAATATGGGTATACCCGGTGTCGGCTTCAGGGCCGAGACCCGCCGGATTTACCCGATGGGCAGGCTGGCATCGCATGTGCTGGGATCGGTTGACGTGGACTCGCACGGGATAGCCGGCCTGGAGAAGTTCCTGGATGATCAGGGTGCTCTGTACACGGCGTCGCTGGCGGATACCAAGCGGGCTGCGAGCATGCCTGCGCAAACGTCAATCGACATACGCATTCAGCATGTCGTCACTGATGAACTGCGCAAGGCCATCCGCAAATTCAGCGCCAAGGCCGCGGCCGGCATAGTGCTCAAGACAGATACCGGCGAAGTGTTGTCGCTGGTTTCCCTGCCGGACTACAGTCCCAACAATCCCAAAGACGCGCTCAAGAACGAGAATGTCAATCGCGTGACCGCCGGGGTGTTCGAGCTCGGATCGATCATCAAGGCGGTTACCTTTGCCATGGCGCTTGACGCCGGTACCGCCACGCTGACATCGCGATATGACGCGCGCTATCCGCTGGTGATCGGACGCGCCCGTATCAATGATTTCCACGCCAAGCGGCGTATTCTGAGCGTGCCGGAAATCTTCATGTTCTCGTCGAATATCGGTACCGGAAAAATGGCACTTGAAGTCGGCGAGGAAGGTCACCAGGCTTTTCTGCGGAAAATGGGTTTTTTCGACCGTCTGGTCACGGAACTGCCCGAGGCTGCCAAGCCGCTGCTGCCGAAAAGATGGGGTAAGCTGGTGACCGTCACGGCCTCATTCGGTCACGGATTTGCCGTACAACCGTTGCAGGGTGCCACGGTCGCAGCAGCATTGATGAATGGCGGTAAACTGATTCCGCCCACCTTGCTGCACCGTGATGCAGAAACCGCCGAGGCCCTTGCGCAACAAGTGATCAAACCATCCACCAGCGCCGACATGCGCTATTTGTTCAAGCTCAATGTAGATGAAGGTACTGCCGGCAAGGCCGGAGTGCCGGGCTTTCGTGTGGGTGGCAAAACCGGCACTGCGGAAAAAGTGGTCAATGGACGCTATGCCAAGAACCGCCTCCTCAATTCGTTCATCGGCGCGTTTCCGATGGATGATCCGAAATACGTCGTGATGATCATGCTGGATGAACCAAAAGCTTTGCCGGAAACCCACGGTTATGCCACTTCCGGCTGGAATGCAGTGCCGGTTGCGGGCAAGGTTATTGCGCGCATTGCGCCATTGCTGGGCGTCATGCCGAAGTTTGATGAAAGCTCAACAGCAAAACTGAAAACATACAAGGCCAGCGTGCTGAAGGAACGTGAAAAGCTCGACAAGCAGGCCGCCATAGCGGGGGCCGCGCAATGAGTATGACGCTGTCCTGGCTTTTGCACGGTATTGCAGAACTTCCCGAAGGCGCTGGAGCGACCCTGGTGAGCGGACTGGCCAGTGACAGCCGCCGGATCAGGCAAGGCGAGGTGTTTGCCGCGCTTGCCGGCGTCGAGGCCGATGGTGCGGCATTTGTCCAAAGCGCGATTGACAATGGTGCGGTTGCGATTGTTGCAGCGCGCAATGCCGGATTGCCTGACAAGCTCACCGTGCCAGTTGCGGTGTGCGACAATCCACGTCTTGCCCTGGCCCTCATGGCAGCGCGCTTCTATGCGCGCCAGCCGGACGTCATGGTGGCGGTCACCGGCACAAACGGCAAAACCTCGGTGGCGTCATTCGTTCGCCAGATATGGGGCGTGCTGGGATTGTCTGCCGCCAGCATTGGCACGGTCGGCATCGTGTCGCCGACCGGCACGCAGAAACTGTCCCATACGACGCCGGACCCTGTTGAAATTCACGCCGCCCTGGCGGCATTATCCAAACAGCAGGTCAGTCACGTGGCGCTGGAAGCCTCCAGTCACGGCCTTGCACAATATCGCCTGCACGGGGTGCGCTTCGCGGCAGCCGGGTTCACCAACCTGACTCGTGATCACCTGGACTATCACAAGACCTTTGAAGCCTATCTCGACGCCAAGATGATGCTGTTTGAAGAAGTGCTCAGCGAGGGAGCATCCGCGATAGTGAACTCGGACATGCCTGAAGCTGGAGACATCATGGCCCGCTGCCGGTCGCGCGGGCTGGTGGTGTCCAGTGTCGGGCGTAGCGGAACCGGCCTGAAACTGGTTTCTGCCCAGCGGCAGGGATTTGGTCAACTGCTGGAGATCAAGGGACAGGAAGGCAGTTATACTGTCTACTTGCCGCTGGTTGGTGATTTTCAGGCAGAAAACGCGCTGATGGCGGTTGGTCTGGTTGTTGCCGCGGGCGGCTCTGAACCGCATGCAATGCGCGCACTGGAACAGATCCAGGGTGCATCCGGCAGGCTCGAACTGGTGGCAACGACATCCGCTGGTGCGCCGGTGTTCGTGGACTTCGCCCATACGCCCGATGCGCTGGAGCATGTGCTCAGATCACTGAGGCCATATGCATCCGGCAGACTGCAGGTGGTGTTCGGGGCAGGCGGCGATCGTGATCCGGGTAAGCGACCTGAAATGGGCAAGGTCGTGGCAGAACATGCCGACATCGCCATCGTAACCGATGACAATCCGCGCAGCGAAGATCCAGCCGTGATACGCGCGGCGATCATGGCGGCATGTCCGGAGGCGCTTGAAATCGGTGACCGGGCCCAGGCCATTCAGTATGCAGTCGATAACCTTGCGCCGGGCGATGTACTGGTCGTCGCCGGCAAGGGACATGAAACCGGCCAGACGATCGGCAAGAAAGTCATTCCGTTTTCAGATCAGGAAGCCGTGCTGGCCTGTGTTGCCGGGAGGGTCGCCAATGGCTGAACAACCCCTGTGGACCATTGCCGAGATTGTCGAAGCCACCGGCGGACAGCTTGAAGGCGACGTAACCCGCCGCCTTGACGGGGTCGCGATAGACAGCCGTGCTGTCGGCAGCGGCGATATCTTCGTTGCCATCAAGGGCGATCGCACCGATGGGCATGAGTACGCCGCCAATGCACTGAAAGCTGGTGCCGGAGTTGCGATTGTGTCGCGCCCGGACGATGCCATGCGCGATGCCGGGCCTTTGCTGATCGTGGATGATGCGCTGGCTGCGCTTGAGGCGATGGGGCGGGCAGCACGGGCTCGCAGCACCGCACATGTCATCGCGGTCACCGGATCGGTTGGCAAGACAACGACCAAGGACGCGCTCAAGATTGCGCTGTCATCGTGCGGCGAGACCCATGCATCGGTATCTTCGTTCAACAATCAGTGGGGGGTGCCGCTCACCCTGGCGCGACTGTCGCGCACTGCACAGTATGGGGTTTTCGAGGTTGGCATGAACCATGCCGGCGAGATTGAAACGCTAATTGACATGGTACGTCCGCATACTGCGATCATAACGGCGATTGCAGAGAGTCACCTCGGCCACTTTGCCTCGCTGGGCGATATTGCCCGCGCCAAGGCGGAAATTTTCACCGGCATGGTTGCAGGCGGTGTGGCGATCATCAATCGCGACACGGAATTCTTCGGCCAGTTGCGTGATGCCGCACAGGCCCAGGGTATTACTGATATTCGCAGTTTCGGCGAACACGATGATGCCGACATCAGGCTCAAACGGGTCACCCTGCATGATACCTGTTCATGTGTGACCGCCTCGGTACGCGGCCAGGACGTCACCTACAAGCTGGGTGCGGCCGGCAAGCATGTGGTGATGAACTCTCTTGCTGTTCTGGCTGCCTGCGAAGCTGCGGGCGCGGACCTGGCAAGATGCGCCCTGGCGCTGGCGGGCATTACGCCACCATCGGGCCGCGGTGTGCGGCATCATCTGAGCATCGACGGGATACAGGTTACGGTCATCGATGAAAGCTATAATGCCAACCCTGCCTCCATGCGCGCAGCACTGGAGATGCTCGGGGCGTCGCAACCGTCTGGACGCGGCAGGCGGATTGCCGTATTGGGCGACATGCTGGAACTCGGTGATCATTCTGACCGTCTTCACGCTGAACTGGTTGCCCCCCTGAACGCAGCCGGCGTCGATGTGGTTTTTGCCTGCGGTTCTGCGATGAACGGTCTCTGGCAAAGGTTGCCGGCTTCGATGCAAGGCGCGTATGAATTGTCGTCGAGCGAACTGATTGCACCATTGCTGGCATCCATACGAGCCGACGATGTTATCATGATCAAGGGGTCGCTGGGGTCGCGGATGGCGCCGGTGGTTGAAGCCATAATCAAACAATACAAAGGCGCATCCGGGGGCTGAGCCTTCGGGGAGAATTTCTTATGTTCTATTATTTATTTCTTGAACTGAGCGACCAAATCTCCGGGCTGAACGTGT
>CAYRLR010000162.1:0-6064 GCA_964424975.1 uncultured Anderseniella sp. | reverse complement strand
ACCGTCCGGCCTGACCAATGGTTTGCCACCGGTTGCAGCGCACGCCATCGACCTCGTGCTCGGACTAACTGTGCGAGAGCGCTTTGCAGTTTTATTGAGACTCATCTGACAGGATCCTTCATGGCCTATGACCACCGCTCCGGACTTTCCGGGGTCTATGATCGCACGCCTGCGTTTTCGGACTGGGCCCGGGTTCTGTTTCGGGAAGGCAACTTCCTGCAGGGCGCGGAGCTCATGGAAACCCAGAGCCTGCGCGAACGCCAGAGCCGGCGGATCGGCGACCTGACAGCGCGTGATGGCAACCGTATCGCCGGGGCCGAGATCATCGTCGATCAGGTTACTTCAGAAGTAACCTGTACATCAGGCCGGATTTATATCCTGGGAGATGTGCGCCCCGTGGCAGCAGCCACCCTCACGGATGTGCCGATGACCGGCACCGTACGCATCGGCGTACGGCTTGTTCGCACGGTCCTGACCGAGCTTCAGGAACCCGGTCTCCTGGGGCTTGAACCAGGAACGGAAGCTGAAGGTGAACCGGGTGCGGCACGCGAGGCTGAAACTATCCACTGGGCGTTCGAGAACGATGGTGGAGCAGGCGACTTCTTCACCGTCTATGTGCTGCAAAACGGTGTCGCCATCGACCAGACCCCACCGCCCCAGCTCTCCGGCGTCAATGCGGCGATTGCCCAGTATGACCGCGATGCAAACGGATCTTACATCGTCGAGGGCAACCGGGTGACGGCACTGGGCAAGACCGGCGCTGCCCAGGTGTTCTCGATCTCAACCGGCACCGCCAACATCAACGGCTTCAAGCGCAGCCGCAAAGTAGCACTGCGCCATGAAGAACCCGAAACCTTCGACACCGATACCATTGCTGCCGAACCGCACAGCTTCGATGACGGCGGCAGCGGCACTGTTGCCCTGGCACTGCGTTATACCCCGGTGCACGCCATCAACTCCGTGGTCTTGACCAAGGAGGTCACCGAGGCTGTCACCAAGGGGGTGGGTGGCAGCAGCGATGCCTTGTCGAATGCCTCCGTGGTGTCGGTCCTGGAGGTCTCACAAGGCGCAACGACGTTTCTGGACGCTACCGACTACCAGGTCCTTGGCGATAGCATCGACTGGTCGCCGGGCGGTGCTGAACCGCTGCAGGGCTCGACCTACAACGTCACTTATCGCTACCTCGACAGTGTCACACCGGACAGCTTCGATGATGCCAGTGTCACGGTGTCCGGCGGCGTCACCGGCACCCAGGTGCTGGTGGGATATGACTGGAAACTGCCGCGCATCGATCTCCTGTGCCTCGATGAACAAGGCGGATCTGCCTATCTCAAGGGCGAAAGTGCCCGCTCACGTGCCGTGCCTCCACTGGCGCCCGGATCGCTGTTTCCGATCGCCCGTGTCATCAACACCTGGACGGGGAAACCCACAATCTTGAACACCGATGTCCGTGCCATCCCGTTTGTTGAACAATGGCGCTATTTCTTTCGGCTGTTCGATGCTCTCGACCTGATCGCACTGGAACGGCTCAAGCGCGACATCGACAGCCGTGAGCCGGTGGCCAAGAAGGGTGTCTTTGTCGACCCCTTCGAGACCGACTACTATCGTGACCAGGGTGAGGTTCAAACGGCGGCGATCTTCGAAGGCTCCCTGCAACTTGCCATCGCTCCGACCCTGCATGTGACGTCCCTGTCGTCGATCACGCTGCTCGATTACACCGAAGAGATCATCATCGAGCAGCCGCTCGCTACCGGCTGCCATCGTATCAACGAGTACCAGAACTTCACCCAGCTGCCGGGCGAGATGACGCTGACGCCATCTTCGGACTTCTGGGTCGAGCAACAAACCCAATGGCTGTCCGAGCAAACCCGGGTGTTTGGGACCGGCAACAGCCAGCGCACGACGACGCAGGTGCGACTGGTCGATGAGCGTGAGGAACTGCTCGAGTTCCTGCGCGAGATCGATATCGCCTTTACCGTGCGTGGCTTTGGTGCCGGTGAAGAGCTGGCGCTGCTGGCCTTCGACGGGGTCGATATCACGCCAGCAGGCCCGTTGATTGCAGACGGGTCGGGTCGCATCGATGGCAATTTCACGGTGCCTGGCCTCGTCACGGCCGGCATCAAGCTGGTTCGCGCCGAAGGGGCCGGAGGCAGTTTCGCTGAAAGCCGCTTTGCCGGCCAGGGTCGTCTCGAAATCGACGTGATGCAGCGGATCAACACCATCCGTCGTGTCGATACCACGCGCGACATCGAACGCGGCGGGGGTGGTGGCGGGGCTGGTGACGGAGATCCTCTCGCCCAGACCTTCTGGTTGCCGGAAGGCCGCTTCATCGCAGGCGTCAATCTCAAATGGTGCGCCAAGGGCGATGAGACCAATCCGTGTATCGTCGAGATCGTCACGGTTGAAAATGGCATTCCGACCCGGGAGGTCATCACCCAGGGTTTCGTCGACATGGCAACCGTCATCGTCGACCAGTGGCATGCGGTGCGCTGGCCGGTGCCGGTGTGGCTGCCAGCCGATCGGGAATTTGCCTTCGTGGTGCGCACCGATGACGCCGATCATGGTTTAAGTTTTGCCCGCATCGGCGACTTCGTGGCGGAAAATCAAAGCTTCGTATCCGGCCAGCCTTATTCGATCGGCGTGATGCTGTCATCGAGCAATGCGCGTACCTGGACGCCGCACCAGGACGAGGACCTGACCTTCCAGCTGGTGGCAGCGCTGTTCGATCCCGTTAGCAAGATTGTCGATCTGGGCGATCATGCCGTTGCGAACTGTTCTGATCTGCTATGCCGGGCGACGGTGCAGCTGCCAACCGCAGACGCGCGGTTCCATTTCGAGATCGAACGCGCCGATAGCAGCATCATCCGCCTGCAACCGGACCAGGTCTGGGAACTGAGCGAGTACATCACCGAGACCGTCACTCTGAGAGCCGTGCTGGAAGGAACGAGCAAGGTGAGCCCGGTGCTCTATCCCTGGCCGATGCTGATCGAGGGTGAGATTGCAACCAGCGGCACTTACGTGACCCGCGCGTTCGGGTTCGGCAGCGGCATTACCCTCGACAGTTTCTACAAGGCCCGATTGCCGTCAGGTTCGGCTGCGGCACTCGATCATGATCTCGCCGATGACAACTGGCAGTCCTTGTCCCTCGACACCACTGAAATCCTGAATGGTGGCTGGGTGGAACGGCGCCACAAGAAGCTCTCCGTGACCGGCCTGGAGGGTCGCTTGCGCATCACCCTCAGCGGTGGGCCGGCAGCACGACCCTCGCTGGCCGACTTCCGGGCCGTGACCTACTGAACCGAAGGCATCCATGACCACTGACAGTTTGACAGCCAACCGGGGGTATCAGCTCCCTCATGGGGACAATCCGCTGTCCCATGACGTGTTGCGCCTCATTGCAGCGCTGGAGACGATCGACGTCGACGTGGCAAGCGTCCTGGTGAGCCTTTCTCTCAAGGCAGCGTTGGACCATACCCATCCCCAGTCCGAGGTGACAGGGCTCGAAACGGTCCTCACCAATCTGCAGGCCGGGCTCGCGTCCAAGCCGGATCTGGCTGATATCGGCTTGAGCCAACTGAACAATGTCACGCTCACGAGCCCGTCGCAGGGCCAGTTGCTGGTGCGCGGGGCATCCCAATGGAACAACGCCAGTCCCAATGCCAGCCTCATCACGCAAGGCCAGTTCACCGAAGCGCGCATGCCGACCTATCTGCAGTCGGCTCAATTGCAGGTGACCTATGCTTTGGCCTCGCATACCCATGCGATCAGCGCGGTCACCGGTTTGCAGGGCGCCCTTGATGGCAAGTCGGCTGTCTCGCACACGCATGCCATCAGCGATGTGGGCGGTTTGCAGGACGCTCTCAATGGTTCCGGCCAGGATGTATGGTTTTACGGCCACGTTCATGGCGAACTGGACAGCTCTTTTATTTTCGGCTCCGAAACGACCGACTGGACGGTGATGCTGCATGCGCCGTTTGCCATGACCTTGAACGACATTCATGTGCGCTCGCTGTCCGGTTCGGGTTTTAGCGTTCAGGTGCGGATCAATGGCGTTGACGTGACCGGCATGGGTGGCGGTGTGACCACCAGCAAGCAGACCTTCACGGCCACGGGCGCGAACAGTGTCGCGGCGGGTGATGAGGTCACATTCGGGCTCACCAGCATTGATACGGCGGACGAACATTTCAGCTGGGCCATCAGGGGAACCGTTACATGAGCGTCCGCATCAGGATTTTCCCGGTGGTGATGCTTGGCTCCAGCGCAAACCCGCCACCGCCACCGCCGCCACCCAATCCGCCACCACCACCTCCTCCAGGTGGCGTTTGCTGCCTGGCGGCAGGTTCGAAGGTGCTGATGGCTGATGGCAGTCACAAGTCGATTGAGGACATTGAGCCAGGCGATCAGGTCATCGGCCTGAGGGGTCGCGCTGTGGTCAAGGCGGTACATCATACCGCGCTCGGCCCGGACCGCACCATGATGACGCTCGCGAACCTCTGCGGTCAGCAATTGCGCATCTCCGATGACCACGACCTGTGGTGCCGAGGTGCTGCCGGAGAGGGCTGGGGCACGTTCAACCCGCAATGGTGGGCGTGGGAGGCCGACGTTGAAGGTACCCACGATGTGCCAGCCTTCGATCTCCGCGATAAGCCGGACATGCTGCTGGCCACCGCGTCTGGTTTCATGCGCGTCGCGCCCGACTTTGAGGAATGCCCGGACGTGCACGAGATCATCTGGTCACTGGAGCTTGAGAGCGGGGGCTCGTTCATCGCCGACGGTTACATGGTGATCGGATCGAATTGCTCGAAGGCCGACATCGAGGGCGTCACATGGAAAGGGCTTCAGTTCTGGCAAGCGGACTTTTCCGGTCCGGCACCAACTACCTGCAACGACTGATCGACATCAATCTAGATTGCAATCTTGACTGCAATCTCGATTGCAATTTTGATTGCAAGCGGGTGCATCCGCATCCCGTCACCGGGAACCTGCCCCAGAAGCACGCCTCGCGCATCGAGGGGATGCGGGACCACTATGCCGGCTTGCGCATTGCGCTGATACACAAACCTCCGGCCAAGTGGGTCGACAGCATCTGCAGGCAGTCGTTTGACCTGGTCGACCACTACGACCTCGGCTACGAGCCGGGTCACACCGTAATCGAGATACCGTATGACGACGAGCATGATCCACTACCGGATCGGGTCATCATCCCGGTCAGCCTTGAGAAGCTGTGCGACCAATATGTGCGGTTTCACCGGTTCTGGATGAGCGAGCAGGGCAACTGGCCGTTTATTGCGGTGGCGCACGCCATGGCAGCCTTTGAGCCGGAAAAATGCGTCTGCCAGGTAACCGAAGCTTTTGCACTGCCACGGCGCTCGTTTGAACCCGTGCGCGGGATTGTCCCGCACTCCGGCCCGTTCAATGCAGACCTGTACCGCGACCCGGATGCCTATGAGCACATCGGGCCGCGTCATCTCGACGTGATCAGGAGCAGGGTCACGCCGGACGTTCTGGATTTCCTGGGATACTCGTGAGGCAAGGCGATGAAGACAAGAAGGCGCAAGCGAGCGAACAAGACCGAAGTGTTGGAAGAGCAGGTTGACTTCGATTGGCTCCACCACACCCCGGAACAGTGCCTCGCGGCAATCAAGCACGATGAATGGCGCAGCAAGGCGGAAGCCTATCATGCAGCCGAACCGTGCCCGCAACGCCTTTCCGTGCTGCAAGCCATGGCGAGGCACACAGAGCCGGCCGACTTCAACATGGCGCGCGGCTGGTATGAAGGCCCGTTGAGACCGCTCAGGCTGGTATCGTACTCCAACAACCTCGACAGTTTCTGCGAGGAGCTGGTGAAGTATGTCCACATGCGGCGCAATCAATATGCAGGCAAGCGGTTTGTCGACATCGGCTGCGGTCACGGCGCAAGCGCCATCGGTTTTGCCCACATGGGTTTCGAGACCACCGCCATCGAGCGCAATCCATATGCCCTCAATGCACTGGTGATGGGCATCATCGAGAACAATGTCACGGTCGAAATCAGGCCCGGGATCACTGCCGATGAGGTGATTGC
>CAYRLR010000161.1:962-6098 GCA_964424975.1 uncultured Anderseniella sp. | reverse complement strand
AACCGCGAACCCTATGAACTGGACCCCGGCATGTTTCATGATCCGCTGCCGGCCCATGTCAACACGGCCTCCGTGCGCGTTGCCGGTGGCCTGGGCACAATTCCGCGCATTGTGAGCGAAGGTGAAAACATTTATCGCGATACACTGGGCTGGGCAGAGGCCGACCGGCGCATTCAGCACTACTATCTACCGTATCACGAGGCACTCGGTGGCCTCATGACCAGCACGTTCAAGCGATTTCAGACCGCGATCCTGGTCGATTGTCATTCGATGCCGTCGGTAGCCGGACTTGCCGGCACCGGACGCCCGGACATCGTGCTGGGAGACCGGCACGGAACCAGTTGTTCCGCCTGGATTTCCCGGCACCTGGAAGAACAATTGCGCGCCCATGGGTTGAAGGTGTCGCGCAACCGGCCCTATGCCGGCGGCTTCATAACCCAGAAATACGGCCGGCCCCGCGAAGATTTTCATGCCATCCAGATTGAAGTCAATCGCGGCCTGTACATGAATGAAGCCACGTTGAAGAAAGCCCGCGGGTTTTCACGGCTGCAGACCCTGATGCTTGATGTCATGTCGCGGTTCATCTCCCGCGCGACAGAAGCAACGCCGTCGCGGTCCGTTGCTGCCGAGTAATGGCTACCTCCCCCGTCCCGCCGCAAATCCGGTTGCTTGAAGCCGGCCGCGACCATGGCGGCGAGATCGACGCGCTGGTCGCGGCGTTTCACCGGCACGAGGGCGTTTCCATGCGGGCGCAGGCACGCCGCGCCTCGATCGACAAACTGCTTGGAATGCCGGGCCAGGGGCGCATTCTGCTGATCCGGACCGACAGGGGCGAAACAGTCGGCTACGCGATCATGGCATTCGGGTTTTCGCTTGAATTCGGCGGCCGCGACGCCTTTCTGGACGAACTGTTCGTCGCAGAAGACTCCCGCGGGCAAGGCATCGGCAAGGCCGCCCTGCAGGCTGTCTGCAAATGGGCTCAGCGTGAAGGATTATGCGCCCTGCACCTGGAAGTGGAACGCGACAACAGCCCGGCAAAAGCGCTATATACACAAATCGGCTTTGAAGATCGCAACCGCTATCATTTGATGTCACTGCACATCAAAGATGTCAGGAACAGCTGAGCCGACACTGTCCGGCAACCTGTTCGGTTTGACAGACCAAAAAAAAGGCCGCACATGCTAATGCACGGCGGCCCAAGTCTAGGGAGGAAACGCCCTAAAAGGGCAAGTGAAAATAAAGGACTGATCCTTCGTAATCACTATGGCCTATATTGCACTGCACAGTGCCGGTTTCAAGGCTGAATTGTCAGAAAAATTTCGACTAAAAAGTAAAAAATGAGCCGTTGAGACAACATAACCTATTGAAATATAATGACTAATACAGACACCCTTCACGTTTGCACCCTCGTTTATCGTTAAATTGCATTGCAGAAGTGCATAGATTGCATAGCTCAGAAACTGCGAAATGATGGCTTATTGTGCAAGTGCAACATAAATAAGAGCTTCACGTCATGAAACAAGATGAAAAACCCGCCAGCACCTCACCGGATGCACTTTTGGCGTTTGCAATCGAACTGGCGCAAGCCACCCGGGCAATCGTACTGCCGATGTTTCGAACCCCGATGGCGGTCGATAACAAGCTGGCCGGCGGCTTTGATCCGGTCACGCAGGCAGACCGCGCCGCAGAAAAAGTGATGCGCGCCATGATCGAGGAGAGATATCCCGATCACGGCATTTTTGGTGAGGAGTTCGGCGAAAAAACCGGCAGCAGCGACTTCACCTGGATTCTGGACCCGATTGACGGCACCCGCAGCTTTATCTGCGGTACGCCCACCTGGATGACACTGGTCGGCGTCAAACATGCAGGTCGCATGGTTGCCGGCGCTGCCGGGCAGCCGTTTACCGACGAGGTTTTTGCCGGCACTGCGGCAGGCTCACACCTGCTGCGGGCAAACCGCACAACCGGACTGCGGTGCACCAGCGAAACCGACCTCACCAGGGTGCTGGCCGGCACGACAGCACCGTCATTATTCCGCAAATATGGTCACGAAGCGCGCCTGATGCGCATTGAAGACGCGGTGCAGAGCGTCCGCTATGATGCAGATGCCTATTTCCATTGCATGGTTGCAGCGGGCCAGTTGGGCATCAGTCTCGACACCGGCCTGCAGTCTTACGACATCGCTGCCCTGATCCCGATCGTGGAAGGCGCCGGCGGCATCGTGACAACCTGGGACGGCGGCGATCCGTGCGACGGAGGCGATATACTTGTCGCGGCCAACAAACCGCTGCATGAACAGGCGATGGCCCTGCTTGCGTAGAGTTCAGTGCTTTGCTGCCTGGGTGTCAGTTTATATTGTCGGCCACAAACGCATCGAACGCGGCAAAAAACTGGTCCCGGAACGTATCGCTTTCGGCCAGGATGTCGTGCTTTGCACCGTTGATGGAAACGGTGACCGCGCCGGGAACAAACCGGGCGAACTGCTGAATGGCCTCGTTGGACACCACCTTGTCCTGGCCCGCGATCACCAGTAGCGCCGGGCAGCGCAGCGGCGTTGTGTCGTTCAAGGAGCGAAGCTTCCTGCACGAGGTCAGCGCCGCATTCACCCAGCCGACAGTCGGCGCGATTGCCGACAATTGCGGCGCTTCCTGCCACAGCCGCATATTGCGCATGAAGCGCGTCCTGTCCGAGGTCAGCTGGCTTTTGTCGAAGTCTTCCTGCCGCGGCAGTCTTGACACCTGCAACGGCAGTTTCAAGCGGCCAAGCCCGGCCCATGTCATGGCCTTCACCACGACCAGCTTGAACCATCGCGGCAAGTGTGTGTTTGGAATATCAATCAGTGGCGCCACCATGACGGCAGCCGCAAACCAGTTGTGCCGGGAAACCAGGCGCAGGCCAATATGACCGCCCATGGAATTGCCCAGCAGAATGTACGGCGGAGGGCAATCCGGCAACACCACCTCGATCATGAACCTGTTGAAATCCGACAGGTAGTGCACGAAACTGGATATATGACCATGCCGGTTGGCTTTGGCGGCAGCAGGTGACCCGCCCTGACCGCGCCAGTCCAGCGCCGCCACCTGGTAACCGCGCTGCGTCAGGTCCCGGATGGTCTCAAAATTGCGTTCCATGCATTCGCCGCGACCTTGCAGGAAACATACAGTGCCACGCGCATCACCTTGTGCGGGAAACAGGCCATAGCGCACTTTCACCCTGGCCGAGATCTGCAGATATCCACAGCTGGCATCATCAGGCGCGGGATTTCCGGCAACCGAAACAAATCCGTCTCCCATATTTGCTGCCATTCCTGTGTTCATTCCCCTGGGGGCCTGTGTTGAGTATCAAGTTTCAAGCCATCACCTATATGGCGTTTGGCGGCTTCAACCAAAACCATTCTGATCCAGACGCTACCCTGATCCCGTTTCGACAAGCCTGTCTTGTGCAGTGTAGGTAAACCAAGCCGCGATGGGCAGCAAGCAGACAGCAGGCCTTGAAACCGGCCAATGACCTCCTAAATATTATTTGTGGTCGCCACAACGGGTCCACGCAACTGAAAGTCACCCTGCCCGGCTCAACGGGAGGGTGCGCAACCAAACTTCATCGCTTACCGAAAGGATGACTATCATGTTTGATCTGACACCACTTTATCGCACCGGCGTAGGTTTTGACCGTCTGGCCAAGATGCTTGACGAAGTAAATACCGTGGATACGCCAACTTACCCGCCTTACAATATCGAACGTACCGGCGAAGACACCTATCGCATCACCATGGCTGTTGCAGGGTTCACCCCTGACGAACTGGGCATCGAGGTGAAAAGCAATGCGCTGATCGTCTCAGGTCAGAAGACAGAGCGCACCGACCAGGTGAACTTCCTTCACCAGGGCATTGCGGCACGCAATTTCGACCGCCGCTTCCAGCTTGCCGAGCATGTCCAGGTCACCGGTGCCGAGATCGAAAACGGCCTGCTTCACATTGACCTGAAGCGCGAGCTTCCCGAGGCAATGAAACCGCGCACCATCGAAATCAAGGGTGCCGGCAAGAAGGCCAGGCTGATCGAAGACCAGAAAGCCGCCTGAACAGGCCGGATTTCACGATAAGACGGGGCGCCGGGGATATCCCTGGCGCCTTATTTCTAGAGCACGCCATTATTTCTTTTTGGATTTACGGCGCTTTTTGCGCACCTTGCGGGATTTGACGTCCGCCGGCACCACGTCGAGTATCTCGCCGTCAAACTGGCTGATCGTCACCCGGTATCGCTTGCCGTCACGCACCGCCAGGTACACGAAAGGCAAATTCAGCTTGCAGCGAATCGCGTCAATGACGCGAAATCCGTCGTCGCGCAACAGCCTGGCCGCATCAACACAGTTGAGATCGAACCGCGCATATCCGTCCCGGTCGGGATAAGGATAGCGGTAGGGATTATAGCCCGGATCGCCATAATAATAGAAGCCACCGCGTTGTGCCTCAGCCTGCGACAGGGGCAACGCAATGATGCAGGCAAGCCCTGCCAGCAATACCGTCAGATGGCGCCGTTCCATGTCTCAACCTCGCTCACCACTGCATCGCAATCAGCCTTGCTGGTCATGAACGAACAGACAAAGCGGGCAAATATCTCACCATCCGCGACCACATCATTGTCCGGACCTGCGCCTGGCCACTGATAGGTCACGACACCTTTTGACAACAGCAGGTCAAACAGGCTTTTTGGCATGATCGGAAACACCTCGTTTGCCTGTACCGGCAGCGGTATCCGCATCTTGCCGGTGGCTTGCAGAACCGCCCCCAGGTAAGCGGCCATGGCGTTGGCATGACGCGCATTGTCAAGCCACAGGTCGTTTTCCAGGTAGGCATTCATCTGGGCCCCCAGGAACCGGCCTTTCGACAGCAATTGCGCCGCCCGCATGCGCCGGTAGGAAAAGTCGGCTGCCAGTGCCGCATCGAAAAAAACCACCGCTTCCAGCATCATTGCACCGTTCTTGGTGCATCCGAAAGACAGCGCGTCAACGCCGGCCTTCCAGGTCATTTCGGCCGGCGAACATCCCAGTGAGACCAGCGCGTTGGCAAAGCGCGCGCCATCCATGTGCAGTTTCATGCCCCGGGAAACGTAGATACACAAACCATTCTTGGTATAGTAG
>CAYRLR010000161.1:0-952 GCA_964424975.1 uncultured Anderseniella sp. | reverse complement strand
TCTGCAATCGCGGTAATTTCTTCAACCGAATACACCGTACCCAGCTCGCTTGACTGGGTGATCGACACGGTCGCCGGTTTCGGATCATGCTCCGCGCGGATGAAACCGTTAAGTGTCTTTTCAATACTCTCCAGCGTCAGTTTACCCATTGGATCATTGACGCCAATCAGCTTGGCCCCGCCGGTAAACAGCTCCGGCGCGCCGCATTCATCCACCAGGATATGCGCCTCGCCATGGCAGATCACCGCACCGTATGGCGGCGTCATGGCCGACAGGCACAGGCTGTTGGCTGCCGTACCGTTGAGCACCAGGAAAGACTCCACCTCACGCCCGAACAGCTCGGTCAGTTGCTCTTGTGCCTTGCGTGTATAGATATCTGTTCCGTAAGACTCCTGGGTGCCCACATTCGCGGCCACGACCGCATCCATGATCGCGGGATGCACACCAAATACATTATCGCTGCCAAAATTCATTGATCAGTCCCTGTACACGCAGTTGCTTACACATTCGTCGTCTGATTATCACAGTCACTCAGCCCGCGACACATCAAATAACCTCTCGCCACTGGCACCAAGAGCGCTTGCATATTGGACAGATTTCTGGCAAGACACAGACAGTTTAGGTCAGCAAAACTGACCTAAATTATGGCAGACCACCGAACAAGATCGGGCAACAGGCACGATGACGGCAAAAACCAGACAGAAACGTCGAGGCACGGTCTGCCTGACGACGGGAAAACGCACGACGCTCAAACGCTTCTAGAACGTCAACCACGCAGTTCTCCCAATAAAGCGGAGGAATTTGCAGGCGAACGTTCAAGATGGCAAGCAAACAGCGGGGTCAGTGTCCGTTTGACCCGGAACCTTGTCACCAGACATTCGCCGGAATTCCCCCAGACATAGAGTTCTACACCCGGGTTGTGTGGTTTTCGCCAGGCGCGAAACAACACCGC
>CAYRLR010000160.1:0-6118 GCA_964424975.1 uncultured Anderseniella sp. | reverse complement strand
TGCCGGAGGACCAGATGGGGTGTTGTCCACGCATGCTGAACTCGCTCACGCAGCGTTGTCCAACCAGCATGTACAGGTATTCCGATGCGGTGCTGTGGGGTTTGAGACCGGTTTCGACGATCCTGTCATTGTACGTGCCACTGAAGCCTTGTTCTGCCCCGATAACTATGCGGATCTGAACCCGCGGTTCCTGTTTTTCATCCGCAACCGGGGTAAGGCCTGGCGCGCAGGCAAGTGCATGGGCGATGGCTTCAGCCACGGTTGCTTCGTAGGTCTTGATCGCGATCAGATGCTTGCGGGCGTCCATTGAGTGAGCGGCAGCAAGACCGCGCATGGCAACAATGATGTCTTCGATCTGCTGAATATTGGAGATGCGATCCTTGACGTCTTCGGGCCGGTGCATCATGCGACACCTTGTTGTGTATCGGCTTGTGCGTCCGCCAGAGCTTTCCTCACGCAACCCATGAGTACCGGCTTCGTCTGGTCGCCGATAGCAGCAGGATCCGACACCAGCTTGTTCAAGGCAGGTTCGACATCAATTGCCGCCGGCAGCAATAGCTTGAGCCGTTGCAGATCGTCCAGGGAAACGTCATCCAGTACACCTTCAGCCAGTGCAGTCAGCAGGGCGATCTGATCGATGGTACGCAATGGCGACAGCCTTTGCTGGGCCAACAGCGCACTGATGCGCTCGCCGTGTTTAATCCGCTGCTGAAGGTTCTGATCGGCAAACCCTCCAAAGCGCGAGAACATGCGCAATTCCAGATACTGCGCATAGTCCAGCCGTACTGTCCCGGCGACATGCTTCAGGGAGGCAAGCTGGGCCTTCCCGCCAACGCGGCTGACGCTGAGGCCGACGTCCACCGCAGGCCGCTGATTTGCTGCAAACAGCTGGGTGGACAGCACGATCTGGCCATCGGAAATTGATATCAGATTGGTGGGGATGTAGGCCGACAGGTTGCCGGCTTCGATTTCGGCAATGGGCAAGGCGGTCAGAGACCCGCCACCATTGGCCTGTGACAGTTTGGCTGCACGTTCAAGCAAGCGCGCGTGCAGATAGAAAATGTCGCCAGGATAGGCTTCGCGTCCGGGAGGTTGCCGGGCAAGCAGGGAAAGCTCGCGATGCGTGGCCGCGTGCTTGGTGAGGTCGTCGAAAACAATCAGGGCATGCTGACCCCTGTCACGGAAATATTCGGCAATCGTTGCCCCGGAAAACGGCGCCAACCATCGAAGACCGGGCTCGGCCGTGGCCGAGGCAACGACAAATACGCAACGCTCGATTGCGCCCCTTTCGCGAACGGCTTCGATGACCCGCTGAACTGCGGTGGCGCGCTGGCCAATGGCGACATATATGCAGATCATGTCGCTGTTCTTCTGATTGATAATGGTATCAACGGCGATTGATTTCTTTCCGGTTGCCCGTTCGCCAATGATCAACTCGCGTTGCCCGCGCCCGATCGCAAACAGGGCATCAATGACCAGCAGGCCCGTCTGCACCGGTTCGGTTACATAGTCGCGGTCTATGATCGACGGGGCGGCGCGCTCAACAAGCCAGGTTTCAGCAGCCTCCACGGGCTCTCCATCGTCCATTGGCCGTCCCAGCGGGTCAACCACCCTGCCAAGCAACGTGTCGCCTACGGGCACGCTGACAAGGTCTCCGGTTCTGCGGACAATGGTTCCGGCCTCAATGTCTTCTGACGGGTCGAGAAGCGCGACATGGAATTCGTCCTGCTCCAGATTGAGAACGAAGCCCAGGTGTTGTGCTCCAAGCGTTACGGTTTCCCCGAGCTTCACGTTTGACAGACCGGTGACGGTGGCAAGGCTGTCGGCAATCGCCGTTACCCTGCCCAGTGCCTCCGGTTCCGCATGCAGCTTCAATTGCGTGACAATCTTGCCGGCACTGCTTTCGGCAAGAGCAATCGTGTCACTTCCGTTGGATGTGTTTGCAGCGCTAGACTTTTTCATTGCCCAACAGTGCCTTTGAAATCTGGTCAAGATCGGCATTGAGCGAGTTGTGAATCACTCCATGGCGACTGCGCAGTTCAAGCCCCGCTACCAGGCCTGGATCAATCTCCGTCACAACTTGCACATCCTTTCCCGCCGCGGCCGAGATGGCCCGCTTCACTTTATCCAGCTGAGACTTTTTGAGGGCGACCGGTGAAATCAGGCGGACTCCCTGCTCATCATCGAATACAGCAGACTTTTCATCATCACCGAGGTCTTTCAGCACGCCTGCCAACCGGTCCGGATAACCGGTGGTACGCGCATCTGCCGGCAGATTGTCGATGAGCTTGCCGGCGATCGTGAGTGCCAGTTTCCGTGTTTGTGCGGCATTTGAAGTCCGCGCCTTTGCAACAATACGGGCAGCCTTGGCATCGGCTGACTTGAGCAGCCTGGCAGCTTCCAGCCTGGTTTCATCAAGAATGGTTGCCGTTTGTCGCTCAGCATCAGCCCGAGCAACCTCAAGCAGGCTGGCTCGTTCGGCTGCCTGACGGTCGATCTCTGCCTGCGCGGAAGCTGCTGCTTGTTCGGCAACGAGTCTTGATTGTCCCGCCTCTTCCAGAACACGGTCGGTCTCTGCCTGCCGCCTGGCAATTATGCCCGCGACCGGCTTGAACAGGAAATGGTTCAGCAGCCAGATCAGGATCAGGACGTTGATCATCTGGAATCCGAATGTCCACCAGTCAAATTGCATCGCAACTGTGCCCTCTAGCCGGCGTACGGGTTGGCGAACAGCAGCAGCAGGGCCACGACCAGGCAGTAGATGGCCATTGTCTCGATCATCGCCAGGCCTACAAACAGGGTGCGTGACAAAGTGCCTGCGGCTTCCGGCTGGCGCGCAATGGCGTCCATTGCAGCGGCCACGGCGCGGCCTTCTGCCAATGCCGGCCCAATGGCGCCAAATGACACCGCAAGTGCAGCTGCGGCAATACTGACTATCTTGATCCAATCCATTACTCGGATTCCTTTGTTTTCACTGAAATTGGGTTTTCTTGTCGATCGCCATCGACGGCGGCACCAATGAACACGGTCGCAAGGACCGCAAAAATATAGGCCTGCACCGTGCCCGTCAGGAGATCGAGCGCCATCAATGGAATTGGAACCAGCAGGCCTGCAAGCGACAGCACAATTCCCACGACAAACACGCCGCTCATGACGTTACCGAACAGGCGGACCATGAGAGAGAATGTGCGCGTGATCTGCTCAACAAGATTGAGGGGAATCATGACCCATGTCGGTTGAGCGAATGTCTTGAGATAACCAAGCAGGCCATTTGCCCTGACGCCGTAATAGAGCGTCGCCACGAAAGTGATGAGAGCCAGCGCGGCATCCGTTTCGATATGGGCAGTTGGCGGCTCAATGCCGGGAACCATGGCAGACCAGCTCGCCAACAGAATGAATACAAACACTGCGCCGATGAGTGCACGATAGGGGGAAGGGTCGCGCTGTAGTGTTGCCCTGATCTGTGCGTCGATGGTTGCAACCAGCAATTCGATGACAGTTTGAGCAGCACCCGCCTTCAGCTTCAGGTTCCGCGTCAGCGCGAAGGCTGTCAGCACCACCAGGATCATGATGACCCAGGTCGTCAGCACCGGTATCGAAACCGGAACGGGGCCAATCCTGAAGGCGACCAGTGTTTCCAGGGGAGAAGCGGTCATGGCCGGTCAGCTTCCTGCGCCAGCACACGTGATCGGGCAAGCACAATGCCGGCCAATGCAGCCAGCAAGGCAACGGCACCGAAGCGTGTCAGTCCATATAGAACCAGACCCAACGCGGCGAAACGCACGGCTTGCAGGCCGACTGCCGTCAAATCGCCATTGATGAGACGACGGGCGACGATGTTAAGCGACCGGAAATAAAACAATCCTGCAATGAAGCCGACAAGCAGTCCGGCCATTCCCGTTGCCAGCCAGGTTAATTGTGTTTGCAGAAACACGGTTTGTTCGATGAGGCTTGTCATTGCTCATGCATCCAGCGAAACGCCAGCCACAGTCCCAGCGCCGCGCCAGCCATGGTCAGCGCGGCGGTCAGGGTAATGCCTGATCCCAGCAGGCGGTCCAGCCAGGACCCCACAAACAGGGCCGCCAGTATCGGACCGACGATCATCCAGCCGAGAACGCCGATCTGGCCAAAACGCCTGCCCAGTGAAGGTTCGGGATTGTCTTCTGCAAGTTTTTCGCGCCGCGCAGCCCTGGCTGCAGCCTCGTCCACATGATTGCCTGGCGGGGTTTGTTTTGTCATTGGAACATCCCGTCAAGTACGGACTCCTCTGCAGCGCCGGGACTGCGGGCGAGATGGCGCATGATTTGCCGGATTGCGTCGGCGTGGAGTTTTGTCTGTCCTACCCTGGCACTCCTCGCTGCCTCGGTTTCCGTCTCGTACCGCGCTCTCACGTCCTGCTGCAGGCGAAACAGATCGGAACCGGTGATGCCATGCCGACAGGCGACACGGATGTCGTTTCCCCCAGCAATGGTCAGCACCCCGGCGCGCACGGCGCAGTAGCGCCAGTCGTGACCGGATTGCTTCCATCTGATGACAGAAGGTCCAAGCACGGTCAGCAGGTCAACATGTCCGGGCATGAGGCCAAAACCACCGCTTTCGTCCTCGGCTCTGAATGATGTGACGTTTGCCGCCTTGACGATAATATCAAGCGGAGAGCTGATCGTGAGTGACAGGGCGGGGCTGGTCATGCCGGTTCCCCCTGTTTCACCGGGGCAGATGCCGGCGCAGGTTGGGACTTTATGAAAGCCTGCTGTTTTTGTCGCGCCTCATCGAGGTTGCCTACCATGTACAGCGAGCTTTCCTGCCAGTCGTCGCATTCGCCCGACAGGATCGCGCTGCAACCTGCAACGGTATCGGCAATGGGTACGGTGCGGCCCTGCATGCCCGTAAAGGCTTCAGCGACGAAGAAAGGCTGCGTGAGAAAGCGCTGCAGCCTGCGAGCCCTGCCGACAGCGAGACGCTCTTCAGCGCCGAGCTCCTCAACGCCCAGCAATGCAATCACATCCTTCAGTTCGTGATAATGTTCGATGGACTGGCGGACCTGGGCCGCGACCTGTGCGTGCTCATTACCCACCACAAGAGGGTCCAACAGCACGGATGTCGTCTCAATCGGATCAACCGCCGGATAAATCCCTTCGCTGGCCAGTTGCCGCGACAAAACCACCATGCTGTCCACGTGGGCACTGATAGCGCCGACGGCGGGGTCGGTGAAGTCGTCAGCCGGCACATAAACCGCTTCGATGGCCGTCACCGATGCAGTGCCAACCGATGCTATGCGTTCCTGAAGGTCAGCTACCTCGGTGGCCAGCGTGGGTTGATAGCCGACCCGGGATGGCATGCGGCCAAGCAGCCCGGACACTTCCGCACCGGCCTGAACGAACCGGAAGACATTGTCCATCAGCAACAGCACATTCTTTGACTGCTCGTCGCGAAAGTATTCGGCGATCGTGAGTGCAGTCAACGGGACGCGCCAGCGTGCGCCCGGCGGCTCATTCATCTGCCCGTACACGAGCACTGTGCGGTCGAGCACGCCAGATGCGCGCATCTCGAACAGCATCTCATGACCTTCACGGCATCGTTCTCCAACGCCGGCAAAGACCGATATGCCATCGTATCCTGCCACCATTGAATGGATCAGTTCCATGACCAGAACCGTCTTTCCCACTCCGGCACCGCCAAACATGGCGGCCTTTCCGCCCTGGGCCAGTGGGGCAAGCAGATCGAGTACCTTGATGCCGGTGACGAAAATCTCTGTCGCAGCATTCTGCCCGGTCATTTTCGGTGCATCACGGTGGATAGGTCGCAATGGTGTGTCGGCCGGCAGCGGTTCGCCGTTATCGGCCGTGTTGCCCATCACGTCTATAAGGCGACCCAGCACATTCGTACCCACAGGCGCCATGATGGGCTTTCCGGTCAGGTGTACATCGGCACCGCGCCACAGACCCTGGGTCGCTTGCATTGCGATGACCCGGACTGCGGTGTCAGACAGGTGCGCCTGAACTTCAGCAACAATGCTTGTCTTGCCCATCTCAACGACGACTGCCTGCCCGATCAGGGGCAGCTCCCCGTCAATTGCTATATCCAGCACCGGCCCGCGAACTGCGATCACCTTTGCCTT
>CAYRLR010000159.1:0-6120 GCA_964424975.1 uncultured Anderseniella sp. | reverse complement strand
GCTCAACAGTGGCTGCATTGATGTCCAGGCCCAGTGCGCTCGGCAGTGCCCGGATAATGATCGGCAATATCCAGATGAAGGCGGCACCCATGTAACAGCCTATCAGGGAGCCCAGGCCGCCGATAATTGCCATGAACAGGAACAGGAACGAGTGATTGATGTCGAAGCTTTCGACCTCAGCCGACCCCAGCCAGAAGAACACCATCAGGGCGCCTGCCACACCGCAGTAAAACGACGACACGGCAAACGCCGACAACTTTGCGAACAGTGGCCGCACGCCCATCAGTTCGGCTGCAATATCCATGTCACGGATCATCATCCAGGACCGGCCGATGCGACCGCGGATAATGTTCGATGCGACCCATGTCATCACCACCACTATGGTCAGCACCACGAAGTATTGCGCATGCGAGTTCGCCGCACCTCCACTGACTGCATACCCGAAAGCAGATCGTTGCAGGCTGTCGATTGCGCCTGAGTCATTGTAATTGTAAAGCCATTCAACCCGGATGAAACACCATTCCAGGAAGAACTGCGCGGCCAGCGTGCTGACCAGCAGATAGAATCCCTTGATCCGCAGCGACGGCAGGCCGAACAGAATGCCGACACCTGCCGAGAAAAACCCCGACAGCAGCACCATGATGATGATGTTCACATCCGGAAAAATGGTGGCGAGCTTGTAGCAGGAGTAGGCTCCCACTCCCATGAAGGCGCCGGTCCCCAGTGACAATTGTCCGGTATATCCCACCAGGATATTCAGCCCGATGGTCGCCAGGGTGAATATCAGAAACGGGATCATGATCGAGTTCAGGAAAAACTCGCTGCCGAACATCGGAACAAACACGAACGCGACGACCAGCATCGCGAAGATGCCGATCTTGTCCTGCAGGATCGGAAACACCTGACTGTCCGAGCTGTAGTTCGTCTTGAACTGGCCTACTTCACGATAAAACATGTCTTGTTCCCAGCCTCGCCCTAAATCCGCTCAATGATTTTCTCGCCGAACAGCCCGTGTGGCCGGAACAGCAGGAAGATCAGTGCAATCACATATGCAAACCAGCCCTCGACACCACTGCCAAGCAGACCGCCCCAGTAAATCTCGAACAGTTTTTCGCCGAAGCCGATCACCAGGCCGCCGATGATGGCGCCGGGAATGGAGGTAAACCCTCCGATGATCAGCACCGGCAGTGCCTTCAGCGCAACGATCTGCAGGGCGAAAGACACGTCCGACTTCGCGCCCCACATGATGCCTGTTGCCAGCGCGACGATGCCGGCCGCAAACCACACGATGACCCATATCTGATTGAGCGAAATACCAACCGACAAGGCAGCCTGGTGGTCATCGGCCACCGCCCTCAACGCGCGCCCGATATGGGTCTTGTTGAAGAAAATCGCCAGCGCCGTGACCAGAACAATCGCCATGATGACAGCAGCCACATCAAGATGCTCAATGATCAGGATGCCATCGAACGGTTCAAATGTCGTGGACCCGGTCGGTAATCCGAGTTCTGCAGCGATCATTGATTTGGGCTCGCCGCCGAAAACATACTCCCCGAACCCGATCAGGAAGTAGTTCAACCCGATGGTTGCCATGAACAGGATGATTTCCTCCTGGTTCACCAGGTTGCGCAACACGATGCGTTCAACCAGCCAGGCAAGGACGAACATCGCCCCGACGGTCAGAAACAGAGCTGCCCAGGCAGGCACCCCGGCCTCGTAAAGACCAACCAGGGTAAGTGCTGCAAACACCACCATGATGCCCTGGGCAAAATTGAACACGCCTGATGCCTTGAAGATCAGCACGAAACCCAGCGCGATCAGCGAATACAAGGTTCCGGCCACAAAACCTGACCACAGGACCTGCAGGAAGAAGTCCGGCGCGGATCCCATCTGCACGAACGGATCGATCAGAATGTTATAAAGTATATCCACAGTACCTGTTCCCCTAATCCGTCAATGCGCCACGCCGAGATAGGCATCAATCACGTCCTGATTGGAGCTCACCTCCGCCGGCGTGCCATCGGCAATTTTTTCGCCATGATCCAGCACCACCACGCGTGTCGACAGGTCCATGACGACCCCCATATCATGCTCAATCAGCGCAATCGTTGTGCCGAACTGGTCGTTCACATCGAGAATGAAGCGCGACATGTCTTCCTTTTCTTCGAGGTTCATGCCTGCCATCGGCTCATCAAGCAGCAGCAATTCCGGCTCCATGGCCAGCGCGCGGGCCAGTTCAACCCGCTTCTGCAAACCGTATGGCAGACGGCCGACCGGTGTTCGCCTGATATGCTGGATCTCAAGGAAATCGATTATTTCCTCGACCCGTTCGCGGTGCTCGACCTCTTCCTGCATGGCAGGTCCGTATCGCAGCATCTGCCAGAAGAAGTTCTTGTGCATTTTCAGGGTTCGGCCAGACATGATGTTGTCGAGCGTCGACATCCCGCGAAACAGTGCAACGTTCTGAAAGGTGCGTGCAATGCCCTGGGCCGCGGCAATATAAGGCCGCATCTGGGTGCGGGTTTCGCCTTTGAAGGTGATCTCGCCAACCTGCGGATTGTAGAAACCGTTGATGACGTTCAGCATCGAGGTTTTACCGGCGCCGTTCGGCCCGATGATCGCGCGAATTTCGCCCTTGTTGATATTGAAACTGACATCCTTGATGGCGTGCACGCCACCGAACGACAGCGTCACATTGCGCACGTCAAGCATGACTTGCGGCGCCGTTGCCCGGTCGTTGTCCGTGTCTGAAGCATTCACCGCGGGGTTCATTCTGCAGCCTCCTTGAAGCTTGCCCGGTCAATGGCATGCAGCTTCATGTCGCGAATTTCGACATCGCCTTCAATGTCACCGCGCCGGCCGTCTTCAAAGGTGACCTCGGTCTTGATCTTCTGGCGCTTCTTGCCGGGGTCGTAAAGCGCATCGATCAGCACGGCATAGCGCTCATTGACCAGCGAACGGCGCACCTTGGCGGTGCGGGTAATCTCGCCATCATCCGCGTCCAGTTCCTTGTGCAGGATCAGGAAGCGTGAAATCTGGGCGCCGGCGACGCGTTCTTCCTGCGCCAGTTCCCGGTTCACTTCATCCACATGGCTTTCGATCATCTTGTAGACGTCGGCATGGCCTGCAAGTTCCTGGTAGCTGGCATAAACGATATTGTTGCGTTCTGCCCACGACCCGACCGATGTAAGGTCTATGTTGATAAACGCGGTCACCGTGTCCCGGCCATCACCGAAGGCCACCGCTTCCTTGATGTTCGGGAAGAATTTCAGCTTGTTCTCGATATATTTCGGCGGGAACAGGGTGCCGTCATTCAACTTGCCCACGTCCTTGGCCCGGTCGATGATCTTCAGGTGACCATTTTCATCGATGAAGCCGGCATCGCCCGAATGCACCCAGCCGTCAGGGGTCCTGGTATCGCGGGTCGCGTCCTCATTCTTGTAGTACTCGGTGAAAATGCCAGGCGAGCGATACATCACCTCACCATTGTCAGCCACCTTGATCTCGACGCCGCCCATCGGTATTCCGACAGTGTCGGCATAGATCTCGCCATCAGGCTGGCCGGTAATGTAAACAGCAGCCTCAGTCTGTCCGTAAAGCTGTTTCAGGTTCATCCCGAGCGCCCGGTAATACTTGAAAATCTCCGGCCCGATCGCTTCGCCGGCCGTATAGCCGATACGAACCTTGCTCAACCCATAGCGGTTTTTCAGCGGGCCATAGACCATGAGATTGCCAAGCCAGTACTTCAGTCTCCCCACGAACGGCACAGGCTTGCCATCCAGGATGTCTTCGCCATAGTCACGTGCCACGGCCAGAAAATACTCAAACATTTTCTTTTTGGGCGCGCTGGCATCTTCCATGGCGACCATGGTCTGGGTAATCAGGTTTTCATAAATCCTCGGCGGCGCAAAAGCGTAGGTGGTGCCAACCTCGCGCCGGTCCTGAACAATCGTTTCCGGGCTCTCGGGGCAGTTGACGCAGTACCCCGACGCGTAGGACTGGGCATACGAAAACACATGGTCTCCAACCCAGGCCATTGGCAGATAGGCAATGACTTCCTCGGCTTCAGTCAGATTGTCAAATTCCGCCGCCGTTTCAGCAGCCCATATACACGCGCCCTGCGTCAGTACCACTCCCTTGGGGCGGCCTGTCGTGCCTGACGTGTACAGGATAATGGCAGTGTCGCTCGACTTGCCCCTGGCAATCTCGTCCCGCCACAGTTGGTCGCTGGCGCTAGTCTCGCGGCCCAGTTCCTGTACCGCCTCGTAAGACCGCACACCCTTCACATCATAGTTCTGCAGGCCACGCGGCTCGTCGAACACAATTTCCTTGAGGTCCTTGTAGGTTTCGCGAATTTCCAGAAGCTTGTCGACCTGTTCCTGGTTCTCGACGACGGCGAATTGCACACCTGCATGATCCAGAACATAGCCCATCTCTTCGGCAACTGAATCCTGATACACTGGTACCGGGATCGCACCCAGGGACTGAGCCGAACAAATAGCCCAATACAGCCTTGGCCGATTATCGCCGACAATGGCAATCCGGTCGCCGCGCTTGAGACCCAGCGCGCGCAACCCCATGGCCAGGTCGCGAACTTCCTGCAACGTGTCTGCCCAGGTCCAGGTTTGCCAGATACCCAGATCCTTCTCACGCATGGCAGGACGTGCGCCACGGATTTGAGCATTTCGCAATAACAGTTTTGGAATTGTGTCGTGCACCGACGCGTCATGCGCTTCAGCAGTCATCTCTTGTTTCCACCCTGACAAACAGCTTTTCTCAGGCTGCTTGTTCACTTCCGTTTACCGGTCTTATGCCGACGATTGGAAGCGAGTGTGCCGAAAAAAAGTGCTCTGCACCAGTGGCCAGTTGACAGACAGCCCGCAATCTTGTGTTCTACGCGCTCAGAAAGCATGCTGCGCTGCCAGCGATCATGTGCCGTAGTCTTTCAATCCTTCAATATCCAGAACTTTCAATCCGGTCGGCAGCAGTTTGATCAGGCCTTCATCGGCCAGTTTGTGCAACGACTTGTTGGCAATCTGGCGCGAAATACCGGCAAACAGGCCGAGATCCTCCTGCGGCATTTCAATCTCCGGCGGCGTGCGCGGAAACAATACCGGGTTGTACATTGCCGCAATGGTGTGCGCCAGTCTCACCACGGCACTGCTGGTCCGGTCGCGGGAGACAATTGCAATGAACTGCCCCAGGCGTTCATTGAGCAGTTGCACCAGGAAACGATTGAAACCAACGGAATTGGTAAACAGCCAGCGAAACGTGTCACCGCGCATGATCGCCACATCGGCATCAGTGACTGCGGCCACATCATAGCGGCGGGCCTCGTCCTTGAGAATGGACCCTTCACCGAACCATCCGCCGCCCAGGATGGCTGACACGCCGGCCACCTGCCCGGTATCGGACACGTGCCCGATCCTCAGGACGCCACCGATCACCCCGTGCCAGGCATCGACCCGGTCAGAAAAATGCGCCACGTGCTGACCTCTCTCGAAGCTTTTCATCCTGACACCAGGCGCGGCGTGCGCCAGTTCTTCGGGTGTCAGTGCGCTGGCCCAGACGGCTATGTCAGCCAGTTCTTTCGGGGTCATGACAGTGCCGTTGTGACGTGCGTCATCTCATTCAGCTGCCATGAACACAGGCGCGCGGGACTTGCCGGCCTTGAATGCGTCGACCAGCATCGCTTCACTTGCCTTGGCGTCGGCAACATGACGTTCCTTCACATGGCCATAGCCGCGAATACCTTCCGGTACAGACGCAATCTCGACGGCAAGATCCAGATTGGCAGCTTTGAGCCCCGGCAGGATCGCAGCGATTGTCCCGCGATAATCAGAGATCAACCGGCGTTCCATCCGGCGCTCCGCAGTGCGGCCAAACGGATCGAACGCCGTGCCGCGCAGGCCTTTCAGTTTTGCCAGGACACTGAAAGCCCGCATCATCCAGGGACCATATTCCTGTTTCTGCAGATGCCCGGTTTCCGGGTCGCGGCGTGCCAGCAGAGGCGGGGCAAGATGATGACGGATTTCATAATCACCCTTGAACGTGGCCGCAACGGACCGGGCAAATGATCCGTCGGAATACAGCCGGGCCACTTCATACTCGTCCTTGTAG
>CAYRLR010000158.1:0-6120 GCA_964424975.1 uncultured Anderseniella sp. | reverse complement strand
AATCTGAACTTGCGAAAGCAACAGTTTGGACCGTCGAAAAACCCTTCGCCTCAGGTGCTGTAAGCGAGGATCAAAAGGGTCACGATCCCCATCAGCGATCTTTAGCCCCACGAACTTCGCCCCCCAGCCGCGAGCATGCATCTGTTCGGCGATCCGGAGTGCATTTTCGGGGCGCTGGCCTATATCCGGTCCCTTGTTTGAGTTCCTGACCACGAAGCCGCAAAAATGCTCATCTTTGTGCGCAAAGATAGATGGGTCCACGCTCAAGTCACTTTGCCAACTTGCTATTGTCCAACCAGTGGCACTGAGATGATGGCGCACTGTCTGGATACCAACATCATGTATTTCCCAGGGAGTCATCTCGATGGGCTCGTCTGTGACTACGTCGAAAGGATTAATCTGTCGCTTGCTCCTATATTCAATGAGTCCCCAACCTAACTCGACAGGCTTCCAATTCTCACCGTCTCGCCGCATGGGCATAAAGCAGCCAATACCGTTCGCGTCCTCTATCGCCATTTGCAGACGATTTTCGTGGACCCATCCGTTGCTAGGGTCATCAACATCCATGATTTGGATGAAGAAGATCTGATTGCCCAGCGCGAAAGAGAGGTGCTCACGAAAAGGCGGTAAATCTGCTCTAAGCCAAGACGCACCCGCGTCCCGCACACGAAGGTTTAGGTGCCGACCTGCAGAAGCCCAGCAGGATTCGAATTCCGGGGTCAATTCAAAAGGGCTAATTTCATGCTGAGTCATTGGGGAGATAGGGGCTCGTTTCAGGGTTGCCAAGATACTCGCAGATGCTTCATCGCGAGGCAACGCTGAGGGCCGTTACTGGAAGATTTTTCGCTAAATAGAGGGCAGTTTGAACTCGCGCCAAAAAACATCTCTCCCTCGAACGCAGTCTTGCGAAGCGTTTCGCTTCGGCACGCCCGCGATTGGCTCTGTGAACCTGTCGACTAGCAAGGGAACCGCTGCAAAAAGTACGGTTGCTCAAAATCTTCAACCAATTGAAATAACAGTACTTTTTGAATGCGAACCAATTTGCGTGAGGTTCGGTCGGAAAGAGACGGAGGGGCCTTCAGAGACTGAAATCGCTGTTCCTGGCAGTCTCTGTGGTTCGGTCGTTTCTGCTAACCCCCTTTGAAACAACAACAAATTTTGCTGTTTAACCGGGGCTGTTGTGAGTTTGCAATCGGGATATTGGCGGAGAGAGGGGGATTCGAACCCCCGGAACGTTTGCACGCTCAACGGTTTTCGAGACCGCCCCATTCAACCACTCTGGCACCTCTCCTAAGATGCATCAGGCAGGAAGCTGTCGAAACCGGAAGTCGCAATGCTTTTTCCCTGCCCGGGCAGGCGCTCTGATACAGTAAGAGGCGGCTGCCTTCAAGCCCGCTTTTGCTTGACTTCATCCCGCCTTGGATATACCAAACCGGCAATCGTGAGCGGCAATTGGTGCCGGCTTGCGAAAATTGCGCTGCCTGAGGTTCAATAAAAACAATAAAAACTCAAGCCTGACAGGGGTTTAGACCAGACCCCTTCAGCACCGTAAGGCGCGGCGAGAAAAAGATAAGGACTTTATAGAATGTACGCAGTCATCAAGACCGGCGGCAAACAGTATCGTGTTGTTGCCGACGACGTCATCGAAATCGAGCGCACAGGCGCCGAAGAAGGTGACATTATTGAATTTCCAGTGCTCATGGTTGCCGGTGAAGGCGATGTCGAAATCGGCACGCCCCTGATCGATGGTGCCACCGTGGCAGCCCAGGTTCTGGCCCTGTCGCGCGGTCCGAAGATCATCATCTTCAAGAAGAAGCGCCGCAAGCATTATCGCCGCAAGAACGGTCATCGCCAGGACCTGATGCAGGTTCAGATCACAGAGATCCTGACCGGCGGCAAGAAGCCATCCAAGAAGGCCGCAGCCCCTGCAGCCAAGGCCGAAGCGGTCAAGGCCGAGGCAGCCCCTGTTGCCGAAGCTGACGCAGCACCTGCTGACAAGGCTGACGCCAAGCCGGCCGCCAAGAAAGCGGCTGCAAAGCCAGCCGCCAAAAAGGCAGCCCCGGCCAAGAAGGCAGCCGCCAAAAAAGCCGACCAGGACAACAAGTAAACCGAACACGATTTGTTAAAGGAGCAAACTCATGGCTCATAAAAAAGCAGGCGGTTCATCCCGCAACGGACGTGACTCCGCAGGCCGTCGCCTCGGCGTCAAGAAATTTGGCGGCGAACGCGTCATTCCCGGCAATATCATCATCCGCCAGCGCGGTACCAAATGGCACCCCGGCGACAATGTCGGCATCGGCAAGGACCACACCATTTTCGCCGTCAGCGAAGGTCATGTGGAATTCCGCGCCCGTGCCAACGGCCGCACCTTCGTGTCTGTTGTCCCGATGCCGGCAGCTGCCGAGTAAAGCGACCGGATACAGGGCTACGACCCGAAAACGCCGGTGGCCATCGCCCCGGTGAGATGACATCACACGCAAACGGGGAGATGGAAATCACCATCTCCCCGTTTGCCGTTCGGGGTCATACCAAAGGACTGCCCAAAGGACTGGATGATCATGGACCGGATTGAAACAGAAAGGCTGCTGCTTCGCCCCTTGCGCGATGCCGATGCGCCGCGTCTGGTGAAACTGGCCAATCACCCCAGGATTGCCCACATGCTGGGCTCCATGCCGCATCCCTATTCGCTGTCCGATGCCGAAGACTTCCTCGACAGTGTACATGACCTGCCGGACGACGCCGCCCAGTTTGCCATCACCCTGAAAAAAGCCGGCGACCAGCTGATCGGATCCATTGGCTACGGCCCTGCCATTCGTGACAGGAAGCTGTCCGGCGATATCGACTTCGGCTACTGGCTGGGTCTCGACTACTGGGGCAAGGGCTTTGCCGGCGAAGCGGCAAGGGCGGTGATCACCCACGCGTTCGAGGTCAATGCCATTGACCAGATTGACACCGACTACCTGACGACCAACCCCGCATCCGGACGCATTCTGACCAATGTCGGTTTCGTGGATGGCGGCGAATACACCTGTTACTCCCTGGGCTCGGGCCAGAGCAGACCATCACGCAGGATGGTGCTCACCAGAACCCGTTACCTGGAACACAAGGCCGAAACAGCATGAAATTTCTCGACCAGGCAAAAGTCTACGTGAAATCCGGCAATGGCGGCGCAGGTTGCGTGTCGTTCCGGCGTGAAAAATTCATCCAGCACGGCGGACCCGACGGCGGTGACGGCGGGCGTGGCGGTCATGTGTATGTCGAGGCGGTCAACGGCCTCAACACGCTGATCGACTATCGCTTCCGCCAGCACTTCAAGGCCAAGGTCGGCACCCACGGCATGGGCCGCAACCGCACCGGCGCCATGGGCGAGGACATTGTGCTCAAGGTGCCCGTCGGCACCCAGGTCCTGGAAGAAGACGGCGAGACCCTGATTGCCGACCTGACCGAGGAAGGCCAGCGGGTGCGCCTGCTGCGCGGCGGCAATGGCGGCTGGGGCAATACGCGCTTCAAGTCTGCGGTCAACCAGGCACCACGGCGCGCCAATCCGGGCGAGGACGGTGCGGACATGTGGGTCTGGCTGCGCCTGAAACTGATCGCGGATGCAGGTCTTGTCGGCCTGCCCAATGCCGGCAAATCCACCCTTTTGTCGGTCGTGTCGGCGGCCAAGCCGAAGATCGCCGAATACCCGTTCACCACGCTGGTGCCCAATCTCGGCGTTGTCGAGGTCGATACCGCCACCTTCGTGCTGGCCGATATTCCCGGCCTGATCGAAGGCGCGCATGAAGGCATCGGCCTGGGTGACCGGTTCCTGGGCCACGTGGAACGCTGCGCCTGCCTGTTGCACCTGGTGGATGCCTCGCAGGAAGACCCTGCCGAGGCCTACCGCGTCGTGCGCGGCGAGATCGAGGCCTATGCCGCGGAACTGGCGCACAAGCCGGAACTGATCGTCTTCACCAAGACCGACATTGTCGACGCGGACGACCTGGCTGCCAAGCGCAAGGCGTTTGAAAAGGCCACCGGGCAGATGCCGGTGCTGATGTCTGCCGCCACCGGCCAGGGCGTGCGGCCCGCCATGGCCCGTCTGCTGCAGATCATCCGTGAGGCCCGCGGCGAGGAACACCTCGAAACCAGGCAGCAATCGATCGATCCCGACGAGAGCGACGCCGCCGAGGCATCCGAAGACTCCGGCGGAAACAATGGGGCAAGCACAGAAGATGCGCCATGGCGGCCCTGACATCACAACTGCGCAACGCTGACCGGCTGGTCATCAAGATCGGCTCGGCCATGCTGGTCAATCCCGACGGCTCCCTGCGCCGCACATGGGTGGAAGGTCTCGCCAGTGATATTGCCGAGGCGCGCGCGCGCGGCACCCAGGTGCTGATTGTATCGTCCGGCGCCATCGCCCTTGGCCGCCGCCGCCTCGGCCTCGGCAAGGCCAGGCTGAAGCTGGAGGAAAGCCAGGCGGCTGCCGCCGTGGGCCAGATTGCACTGGCGCAGGGCTGGCAGGCAGCCCTTGCCAACCACTCTCTTGTCTCGGCGCAGGTGCTGCTGACCCTGACCGACACCGAGGTGCGCCGCCGCTATCTCAATGCGCGCGCCACCCTGAACACGCTGCTGGCGCGCGGCGCCGTGCCGGTGATCAATGAAAACGATACCGTTGCCACCTCTGAAATCCGCTATGGCGACAATGACCGGCTGGCTGCCCGGGTCAGTTCGATGATGTCGGCGACCTGCCTGGTGCTGCTGTCTGATGTGGACGGTCTGTACACCGCGCCACCCGACACCGAAGGCGCCGAGTTCGTGTCCCGGGTCGACGCCATCACGGCCGACATCATCGCCATGGCCGGTGCACCGGTGTCCGGCATGGGGTCCGGCGGCATGATCACCAAGATAGAAGCCGCGCGCATCGCCACCAGCGCAGGCGCATCCATGGTCATCACGTCAGGTCACGAGGACAGGCCGCTCACTCGCATCCTCAACGGTGCCCGCGCCACCTGGTTCGCGTCCGCCGCCTCACCTGCCACCGCGCGCAAGCGCTGGATTGCCGGCTCGCTCGAGCCGGCCGGCAGTCTTGTGGTCGATGACGGGGCAGCGCGCGCCCTTGGCAGGGGGCGCAGCCTGCTGCCGGCCGGCGTGCGCCGGGTCAGCGGCAGTTTTTCGCGCGGCGACACGGTGGCCATCATCACCCAGGCCGGCGTGGAGATTGCCCGCGGCCTGAGTGCTTATGACGCCGCCGATGCAGAGATTATCGCCGGGCGCAAATCATCCGAGATCGAGGCATTGCTGGGTTTGACCGGGCGTGATGAAATGGTCCACCGCGATGATCTGGTAATGACCGGAAAGGACACCGCATGAACCAGGCTGAAACCATCGGCAGCACGGCACCTGACCTGGAGCGCGACATGCTGGCGCTTGGCCGGCGCGCCCGTGACGCGGCAGCAATACTGGCGACAGCGCCGACCGCTCGAAAACAGGCAGCCCTGCAGGCCATGGCAACCCGCATCCGGGCAGCCCAGGCACTCTTGCTGGCCGCCAATGCCAGCGACATCGCACGCGCCACCGCTGCCGGCAGGCAGGGCTCGTTCATTGACCGGCTGACGCTGACGCCGCAGCGCATCGAAGCCATGGCCAAGGGCCTGCAAGACGTGGCGTCCCTGCCCGATCCGGTCGGTGCCGTGATCGCCCACTGGCAACGCCCCAACGGACTGGATTTTACCCGCATTCGCGTGCCCATCGGCGTCATCGGCGTGATTTACGAAAGCCGGCCGAACGTCACCGCTGATGCCGGCGCGCTGGCCATGATGGCCGGCAATGCCGCCGTCCTGCGCGGCGGATCGGACAGTCACGACAGTTCCGGCCTGATCGTCGAGTGCCTGCAGGCGGGCCTTGCCGATGCGGGCCTGCCGACATCGGCGATCCAGATGGTGCCGACCCCTGACCGGGCTGCCGTCGGCATGCTGCTGCAGGGCCTGGGCGGCAGCATCGACGTGATCGTTCCGCGTGGCGGAAAATCCCTGGTCGCGCGGGTCCAGGACGAGGCGCGTGTCCCGGTATTTGCCCATCTTGAAGGCATTTGCCACGTCTATGTCGACAAGGCGGCAGACCTTGACATGGCGGTCA
>CAYRLR010000157.1:0-6182 GCA_964424975.1 uncultured Anderseniella sp. | reverse complement strand
TCCATGACAAGACGCGCCACCTCGCCATCCGGTTCGATGCGCCAGTGTCGGTAGGCGTCTGGCGAGGTCTGAAAATCAATTCGGCTCATATCAGCTTCATCCGGTGTGTTGAATCCAGATTGCACTTCATATGTATCGACTGAGGGGGTCAAGATTTTTCGCACATAAAATGCATGATTTGAAACTATTCACGCATTATACTGCATATCATTGTGTGCGATGGCGACGCCCATATAGCTTTCAAGCCCCCCGCCCAGCCTTGCAACAAGGTCCAGGCGCAGTTCTTCTACCTGGGTCCTGAGCCTGTCTGCAGCATTGGGGCGCTGCATCCTTGACTTCAATCGTGCATTGGCATTCTGGATCAGGGCCTGCAGCAGCAGCCGCTCCGGGCCATTGGCCGGGGTTGCCAGCCAGACCGCCTCCCACACCTCATGCGCTTCCCAGAAATATCCCGCCTGCATCAGGTCATGGCCGTAGAGATAGG
This sequence comes from uncultured Anderseniella sp., assembly GCA_964424975.1. Classification (GTDB taxonomy): domain Bacteria; phylum Pseudomonadota; class Alphaproteobacteria; order Rhizobiales; family Aestuariivirgaceae; genus Anderseniella. The sequence goes on along the minus strand of CAYRLR010000157.1, from coordinate 5,698 downwards.
CCTTGTTGCCTTGCCAGTCCTGTGCTCGCGTCACTGCGGGTGCGAGCGTTTTGGCATGCTCAAGCGGCGCGAGATCAGGCTGGCTACCGGAGCCCGGCACATGGGCGTGTGACGGCAGGCGGATGTCCGGCACCAGTCTCACGATTCCGGCAATGCACCGCCTGCAGCAATGCGGCGCTCGATATAATCGTCCAGTTCAGCGCGAATCCCGGCATCCATGGTCGGTGGTTCAAATTCCGCAACGAGCTTTTTCCAGATCGTGTTCGCGCGCTGCGTTGCGGTCTTCGACCCGTTTTCGGTCCATTGGCCAAAATTGCTCCAGTCTGACACCAGCGGAGTATAGAATGCAGTTGAGTACCGCTCCATGGTATGTGCGCAGCCGAAATAATGGCCGCCCGGTCCAACTTCGCGTATGGCATCAAGCGCCAGCTCCTCCTCGTCAAACCTGACCGGCTGGCAAAGTTCTGCAATCATCTGCAACACCTCGATATCGAGAATGAATTTCTCGAAAGATGCCGTCAGCCCGCCCTCCAGCCATCCCGCCGTGTGGGCAATAAAGTTCGACCCACCCTGAATCGCCCCCCACAGGGAAAGTTGCGTCTCGTAGGCACCTTGTGCATCCGGGGCATTCGACGCGGTCGGCGCCGATGACCGCCACGGCAAACCAAGCTTGCGCGCCAACTGGCCCGAGCCCCAGGCTGCCTTGACATATTCAGGTGTACCAAAGGCCGGCGCGCCTGATTTCATGTCCACATTGGAGGTGAATGCCCCGTACACCACCGGCGCCCCCGGGCGCACAAGCTGGTTGATGACCAGTGCGGCCAGGAACTCGGCATGCTGCTGCACCAGCGCACCGGCAATGGTGACCGGTGCCATGGCGCCTGACAGCGTGAACGGTGTGATGACGACGATCTGGTTATGCTCGGCAAAGTCCATCAACCCGTTGAGCATCGGAATATCGAGTTGCAGCGGAGAATTGGTATTGATCACCGTGTAGGTGTGATGGGCGGATTTGAACTCGTCCCGGGACAGGCCGCGCGCAATGCGGATCATCTCGAACCCATCCATCGACTGCGGGGTACCGCGCGCCCATGTGAACACGGCCTTGTTGGTCAGGGTAAGATGATCCAGCTTTACCCACAGATGGCGCTCATTCAGTGCCAGGTCCTGCGCTTCAACGCATGGGCCTGCCACATGCATCACATCGAAATGCTGGCACAGTTTCATGAAGTCACGCGCAGCCGCCCGTGTGCCGGTCTGCTTGCCCCGGTCAAGGTCTGAAAAGCCCGGAGGCCCGCCCACCGGCATGAAGTTCAGTGACTTGCCACCCAGCGCAATGTTGTTTTTCGGATCACCGGCCTGCAGTACGAAATTGCCCGGCGCCGAGGCAATCGCTGCCTCGACAATCTCGCCGCCGATGCGCACCATCATGGTGTCGTCATCGACAATGCAGCCTGCACCGCGATACATGTCGCGGGCGCGCGGCAGCAATGCGCGTATGCCGATTTCAGCAAGCACCTGCTTGGCAAGGCTGTGAATGCGCTCGATCTGGTGGTCTGCATAGAGCGGTTGTGGTGCAAACGGATTGATCAGGTTGCGATAGTTGACATCCCTGACCGGACTGTCTGTGCCGCTCTGCCGTCTGCCGCCACGTCTTGCTCGCTGCACATTCATCACCAGCACCTCCAGGCGCTGACGCTATTCCTTTTCCGGTACCAGCGAAACCAGTAAATCACCGTCGCTGACCTGGTCACCATCTGCCACGTAAACCTCGCCGACCGTGCCGTCACGCGCAGCGGTCAGCGTGTGTTCCATTTTCATGGCTTCCAGCACGGCAAGTGCATCGCCTTTGCCGACCTGTTGGCCCGATTGCACCCTGACCTGTTTTACCAGCCCCGGCATCGGCGCGCGGACATCATCGCCGGACCCGGCATCGCCTGCATCACTGACGCCGTCCGGCACGTCGAACACATATATGTCGCCGTTCAGGAACACCGTGACCTGGGACACCCGGCCGGAAACCTCGGACACCGCAAAGCGCAGCGGCTGGGTATGACCATCGACAATCATCCTGCCTGGTGCGCGCTCCACCAGGGAGACATTGATCACCTCGGTTTCAGACGAAACCTTGAAATCGCGGGAATTGCGCAACGATACGCGCAGGTCGAAAGCCGCCGCGCCCTGCACAAGCTTTACGAAATGCTGCGCAGCCCCCCACAGCCGCCACCCGGGCAGCGAACTCCACGGATCTTGCCGGGCCGGTTCGCCGGCCAGCCCCAGGACCGCAATTGCCGCCACCGCCTGCGCCAGAATGGGTGCATCGCCTTCGTGCACAAGCTGGGCAAGGTCGCGGTCGATCAGACCGGTATCAACGGCGCCTGCCGAAAAACCCTCATGCGCAAACAAGGCAGACAGGAAGGCCTTGTTGGTGACCGTGCCTGCAATCAGCGTATCAGCCAGTGCCGAGCGCATTTTCGCCAGCGCTTCGTCCCTGGAGCGTCCATGCACGATAACCTTGGCGATCATCGGGTCGTAGTGCGGTGTGATGTCATCACCTTCACGCACACCTGTGTCATTGCGCGCGGCAGAGGAAAAGCGCAGGTAATCCAGCGTGCCAATGGCCGGCAGGAAACCTTTGGGAACATCCTCGGCATACAGCCGTGCCTCGAAGGCATGTCCGTTGATGGCCAGCTCGGCCTGCGTGAACGGTAACGCTTCACCGGATGCCACACGCAGTTGCAGCTCCACCAGGTCAAGCCCGGTGATGGCTTCCGTCACCGGATGTTCGACCTGCAGGCGGGTGTTCATTTCCATGAACCAGAACCGATCCGGCCGCAGTCCGTCCGAACCGTCCACGATAAACTCGATGGTGCCTGCACCTGAATACCCGATGGCCTTGGCTGCCTTGACCGCAGCTTCGCCCATGGCGGCACGCATGGCATCCGTCATGCCCGGCGCAGGCGCCTCCTCGATGACCTTCTGATGCCGACGCTGCAACGAACAGTCGCGTTCGAACAGATGCACCGCATTGCCATGCAGGTCACCAAACACCTGGATTTCGATGTGCCGTGGTGAGGTCACATATTTTTCGATCAGCACGTGATCATCGCCGAAGCTTGCCTTGCCTTCGCGTTGCGCGCCTGCCAGGGCATCGGCAAACTGTTCCGGCCCGTCAACCTTGCGCATGCCCTTGCCGCCACCGCCCGCGCGTGCCTTGATCAGCACCGGATAACCGATTTTCGCTGCCTGCTCGCTCAGAAATTCCGGCTCCTGCCGCTCGCCATGATAGCCCGGCACCACCGGCACGTTGGCCGTCTCCATCAGCGCCTTGGCTGCATCTTTCAGACCCATGGCGCGAATGGCTGCAGACGACGGCCCGATGAATGTCAGGCCTGCCTGTTGGACCTTGTCGACAAAATCCGGATTCTCCGACAGGAATCCGTAGCCCGGATGGATGGCTTGCGCGCCCGTGGCTTTTGCCGCCGCGACGATGGCGTCTGCCTGGAGATAACTGTCAGCCACCGGAGCCGGGCCGACACGCACCGCCTCGTCTGCTTCTGCCACGTGCATCGCACCGGCATCTGCATCCGAATAGATGGCGACGGTTGCCACGCCCATTTGCCTGGCCGTGCGCATGATACGCACCGCAATCTCACCACGGTTGGCTACAAGTATCTTGGTAAACATGGCCGCGCCCTCACATCCTGAACACGCCGAAGCGTGTTTCTTCTATGGGGGCGTTGAGTGCCGCAGACAGCGACAGCCCGAGAACATCGCGTGTCTTGCGCGGATCAATGATGCCGTCATCCCAGAGCCGGGCTGAGGCATACAGCGGGTGGCCCTGATATTCGAACTGGTCGGCAATGGGTTTGCGGAACGCGGCTTCTTCATCAACAGACCATGCGCCACCCTTGCGCTCGATGCCGTCACGCCTGACCGTGGCAAGCACGCCGGCTGCCTGCTCTCCGCCCATAACCGAAATCCGGCTGTTTGGCCACGACCACACGAATCGCGGATCAAACGCCCGGCCCGACATGCCGTAATTGCCGGCCCCGAACGAGCCGCCAACCATCATCGTCACCTTCGGCACCGATGTTGTCGACACCGCCGTCACCAGCTTGGCGCCGTCCTTGGCGATGCCGCCTGCCTCGTATGACCTGCCGACCATGAAACCGGTTATGTTTTGCAGGAATACCAGCGGAATGCGGCGCTGCGAACACAGTTCGACAAAGTGGGCGCCCTTGGTGGCGCTTTCCGAAAACAGCACGCCATTGTTGGCGATGATGCCACACGGAATACCGTGAATGTGGGCAAAGCCGGTCACCAGCGTTGGACCGTAGCGGGCCTTGAACTCATCAAAGCGCGACCCGTCCACCACCCGCGCCAGCACTTCGCGAATGTCATAGGGTGTCTTGAGGTCCCCGGGCACCACCCCCATCAGCTCATCGGGATCGTAAAGCGGGGTTTCCGGCGTTTGCAGCGTCACCGAAAACGGCTTCTGCGAATTGAGATTGGCAATTGCCCGGCGCGCCAGTTCCAGTGCGTGGGCATCATCCATTGCCATGTGGTCAGCCACCCCGGACAATCGCGTGTGCACATCCGCCCCGCCGAGTTCTTCGGCCGTGACGATCTCTCCGGTGGCGGCCTTTACCAGGGGCGGACCGGCCAGAAAGATGGTGCCCTGCTCCTTGACGATAATTGACTCGTCCGACATCGCCGGAACATAAGCCCCGCCTGCGGTGCACGACCCCATGACCACGGCGATCTGGGCAATGCCATTGGCCGACATGTTGGCCTGGTTGAAAAAAATGCGGCCAAAGTGATCGCGATCCGGAAACACTTCATCCTGGTTGGGAAGATTGGCGCCGCCGGAATCCACAAGATAGATGCATGGCAAATGATTTGCCTGGGCAATTTCCTGTGCACGCAAATGCTTTTTCACGGTGAGTGGGTAATATGTCCCGCCCTTGACCGTGGCATCATTGGCGATGATCATCACGTCACGGTTCTGGACCCGGCCTACACCGGCGATAATACCGGCACACGGTGCTGCACCGTCGTACATGGCATGAGCAGCCGTCGCGCCTATTTCGAGAAACGGCGAACCGGGATCCAGCAGCCGGGCAACGCGCTCGCGCGGCAGGATCTTGCCACGTGACACATGACGCGCGCGCGACGCTTCACCACCGCCGTCAAGTGCTGCCTTGACCGCATCATCCACGATGGCCAACGCATCGAGCATTGCCTTGCGATTGTTATCGTAAGTCTCGCCACGCGTCGGCGCAGCCGGTTTCAAGATCGCCATTAAGCATTTTCCACAAAAATTTCACGCCCGATAAGCATGCGCCTGATTTCAGAGGTCCCTGCGCCAATTTCGTACAGCTTGGCATCGCGCAGCAAGCGCCCGGTCGGATATTCGTTAATGTAACCGTTGCCGCCGAGTGCCTGAATGGCTTCCAGCGCGCACCAGGTCGCCTTTTCGGCGGCATAGAGAATGCATCCCGCGGAATCCTTGCGCGTTATTTCACCGCGATCACATGCTGCAGCCACCGAATACACGTAGGCGCGGCAGGCATTCATGGTGGTGTACATATCGGCTAGCTTGCCCTGCATCAGTTGAAACTCGCCAATCGATTTGCCGAACTGCATGCGGTCATCGCTATAGGGCACCACCACGTCCATGCAGGCCGCCATGATA
>CAYRLR010000156.1:0-6198 GCA_964424975.1 uncultured Anderseniella sp. | reverse complement strand
GGTATCTCGGCCCACTCCAACGGCTTCCATACCTGCCGTTCAATCCACATCCTGCAGATCCTGCTTGGCACCATCGATGTGCCGGGCGGTTTCCTGTACAAGCCGCCATTCCCGAAAGCCGCACCTCCCGGCCTGAAACCTGCCGGCAAGGTCGGTGAGGTCAACCCGCTCACACCGCTTCCCGGCCCGCCGCTGGGGTTCGTGGCAGGCCCGGAAGACCTGCTGGTCAACGAGGACGGTTCGCCCCGGCGCATCGACAAGGCCTATTCGTGGGATGCGCCCATTGCCGCCCATGGCCTGATGCACACCGTGATCACCAATGCGGCCAACAAGGACCCGTATGGCATCGAGGTGTTGTTCATGTACATGGCAAACATGGGCTGGAACTCCACCATGAACACCACCGGTATCATGGAGCACCTGACCAAAATCGATGAGGAAACCGGTGATTATGTGATCCCGAAATTCATCTATTCCGATGCCTACTATTCCGAGACCGTGGCCTATGCGGACATGATCCTGCCGGACACGACCTATCTGGAGCGGTGGGACTGTATCTCGATGCTGGATCGCCCGATTTCGGAACCGCACGCACCGGCTGACTCGATCCGCCAGCCCGTGGTTGAGCCGGACCGGGATGTGCGTGCGTTCCAGTCGGTCATGCTGGACCTCGGGGCACGGCTCGGCCTGCCGGGCATGGTCAAGGAAGACATGACGCCGAAATTTCCCGGCGGCTATCCTGATTATATTGTCAATCATGAACGCGGTCCGGGCATTGGCCCGCTGGCGGGTTTCCGGGGAGTTGACGGCAGCAAGCAGGGCAAGGGCGAAGTCAATCCGAACCAGCTTGATGACTACATCAAGAACGGCTGTTTCTGGAAATACGACATGCCGGAACACATGCGTTATTACCGCATGGCCAACAAGGACTACCTTGAGTGGGCTCAAGGGTTTGGCTTCAACCCCAATGCCAACCAGATCATGTTCAACCTGTATTCCGAAACCATGCAGAAGTTCCGCCAGGCCGCGCGCGGCCATGGTGACATCGTGCCGCCGCAGGTGCATCGCCGCCGGGTAGAGGCTTTCTTCGACCCGGTTCCCATGTGGTATGCGCCGTTTGAAGAAGCCATGACCGATGCGCGGGAATTTCCGATGCACGCCATCACCCAGCGGCCCATGGCAATGTATCATTCATGGGGCTCCCAGAACGCCTGGCTGCGTCAGATACTGGGCCGCAACTGGCTCTATATGGAACGCGGCAGGGCAGCGAAGCTGGGGCTGAAAGACGCAGACTGGGTGTACGTCACCAGCCATCACGGCCGTATCAAGGTGCAGTTGAAGCTTATGGACGGGGTCAACCCGGATACCGTGTGGACCTGGAATGCCATCGGCAAGCGCTCAGGTGCCTGGAACCTCGACAAGAACGCACCGGAAGCCAAGAAGGGTTTTCTGCTCAACCACATCATCTCCGACCTTCTGCCGGCGCGTGAAGGCGGTTACCGGTATTCGAATTCCGATCCGGTCACGGGGCAGGCAGCCTGGTACGATCTTCGCGTGCGCGTTGAGAAGGCCGATGGCGCGGCAATGTCCGAGCCGCAGTTTGAGGCAACCAGGCGACCGCCGGGCCTGTTCAAGGCAGCCATGAAAATCGGCTCGCGGGCACTCAAGGGGGCCAAGTCATGACAACTCTGCCAGATACAACCAGGCCGGGGCAGAAGAAGCTCGGTCTGGTCATCGACCTGGATACCTGCGTCGGCTGCCAGGCGTGTGCGGTGTCGTGCAAGGAATGGAACACCCAGGGCTATTCCGCACCGCTCACGGACCTTGAACCTTATGGGCCTGACCCGGCAGGGGCATGGCTCAACCGCATCCACGGCTATGAAACCGGTGAAGGCGACAATGCGCGCGGACTGCATTTCCCGCGCTCCTGCCTGCACTGCGAAACACCGGCTTGTGTGACCGTGTGCCCGACCGGGGCCAGTTACAAACGCGAAGAAGACGGCATCGTGCTGGTCAATCCCGACACCTGCATCGGCTGCAAGCTGTGTTCGTGGGCCTGTCCTTACGGCGCGCGCGAGTATGACCAAGACGATGGTGTGATGAAGAAATGCACCTTGTGCGTTGATCGCATCTACAATGAAAATCTTGAACCTGAAGACCGTCAACCGGCCTGTGTGAGAGCCTGTCCGACCGGGGCGCGCCATTTCGGCGATCTGGGTGATGAGAATTCCGACGTGTCAAAACTGGTGAAAAGCCGGGGCGGCTTCGATCTGCTGCCGCAGATGGATTACAAGCCGGTCAACAAGTATCTGCCGCCGCGGCCGCGCCGCGACAAGGCGGGTGGTGTAAAGTCAACGCCACTGGAGACGGTCGGCAAGGGTGACGGTTCCCTGGCAGAGCGTGTCTTTTCCTGGATTGATGAGGTCTTGAGCTAATGCATCCTGCGTACTCCGTCATTGTGTTCACCACGGCGTCCGGCGCGGGCTACGGTCTGCTGGCGCTGTTGGGGTTAACCGCTGCAAGTCATGGCAGCGCGTCAGACTTCTGGTTCGGTTCGGTATCCATGCTGGTGGCGCTTGGCCTGATAACGGTCGGGCTGCTGTCATCCACCTTCCATCTTGGCCATCCGGAACGCGCCTGGCGCGCCTTCTCGCAATGGCGGTCCTCCTGGTTGTCGCGCGAAGGCGTGCTGGCCGTCGCCACCTATATTCCCGCATGCCTGTTCGGTCTGGCGTGGGTCATGCCGGGCAGCAATGAAATTCTGCTTGCAGGCCTGGGCATTGTCACCGCCATTCTGGCCATGGCGACAGTGATCTGCACGGCGATGATCTATGCGTCGCTGACAACAATTCGCGCCTGGCGGCACTGGCTGGTGGTGCCGGTCTACGTGATATTTTCCATCGCCACGGGTGCCGTGCTGCTGTTTGCCCTGGCCAACGTGTTTGGTCGCTCCGGTATTCCTGCTCTTGGCGTCATCACCATTGCGGCGCTGATGTTGGCGGGAGTTGCCAAGCTGGTCTACTGGACCGGCATCGACAATATGAAGCCGCTCTATACCATGGGCGATGCCACCGGGCTTGGCGGCGACGTCCGCCAGTGGGAACTGCCGCATACGTCTGAAAACTATATCCAGTCCGAAATGGGCTTCAGGGTCGCACGCCGGCACGCCCGTAAATTGCGCATGATTGTAGGCGCATGCCTGGTCGCAGCACTTGTGCTGGTGTTGGCGGCGTTCGGTCTGGGCGGTGATGCAGCCCCGGTATTTGCCGTGCTCGCCGTTGCGCTGGCCGGCATCGGCGCCATTGTCGAACGCTGGTTGTTTTTCGCGCAGGCCAGGCACGTCGTGTCACTGTTTTACGGCGAGCAGAGCATATAACGGGTTACGCTCGCTCCACCCGGCACTGGAAACAGTTGTTTTCTGCCGACCGCACGTGCACGAACCGGACCGTGCCGTCGGCCAGCAGCGATCCCGCATATGTACTGATCTCTGATGCCGGCACCACCTGTCCGGTGCCGTAAACGATCCGCTCGCCGGCATCGTACCCGCGCACAATATAGGCAGGGTTTTTCAACATGTCCGGCAGCTCTGCATCCGGCGTGGCGCGCTCGCAGAAGCCGGAATGCAGAAAAATCGGTCCGGTTTCCGAATAGGGCTGCAAATTGCTGAACGGGCGATGGGCAACGATCAGATACTCGTCACCTTGCGCAACGAGTTTCAGGCAGTGGCGGCAAGGTATCCTGCTGCCGTCGGAAACTGCGCGTTCCGGCACATTGCCATAGGCATCCGGGTCTCCGTTCTGCAGGGTTCGTACGATGTCGGTCGGGATGGCTTGATAGCGGATATTCATTGCAGGTCTCCTTGATTGGTGGCCCACGATGGCATTGAATACGGCACCGGACGACCCGATTTACGGAAACTGCCACACAGGAACTTGAACCACGTCATGCGCGAAAACATTGAAGCAGCAATAGACACCATCAAACTGGCTCAAGGGGTTGCGCTGGAAGACAACTGGTTCGGGGTGCGCGCGCTGGACGATGCCACCATTGCCATTGGAGAGCCTGCCTATCACCAACGCAACTGGAGCTATCTGATCTCCGACGCCGATGACAGCCTGCTGTTCGACACAGGCTCCGGCAGGAGGTCGATTGCTCCTCTGGTTGCACGCCATGGCCGGGCACATGTTGAAGCATTCCCGTCTCACATGCACTTTGATCACCTCGGCAATATCAATGCGTTCGGCCCGGTGATCGTGGCCGACCTGCCAATGTTGCGCGCGATCGAGACAGGCGGCATGCTGACCCCGACCGAGGCAATGTTCCTGGGCGCCAGCGAAGCCGTCCCGGTGCCGACCTTTGAACTCGGCCGCTGGATTGCACCGGGCGAAACCGTCAAGGTGGGCAGGCGCGAGCTTCAGGTAATGCACACCCCAGGACATTCGCCCGACTCCGTGTCACTTTGGGAGCCTGGCCGGGGCAGGCTCTATGCTGCGGATTTCATCTATTGCGGTGCCCTGTATGCCCAGACGCCGGGTGCATCGCTGCGCGACTACGTTCGCATCTGTGAGCAATTGCTGAACAGTTTGCCGGAACGGGTGCAGATTGTCTGCGCACACGGGCAACCGGAAAACGGCGTGCATGATGCTCCGGTATTGGGCTACGCCGATCTGCATGCCCTGCGCGATGTGGTGGCGAAACTGTTGCAGGGACAGCCTCATACAGGCGAAGTTCCGGTGAACGAGCGCATGTATCTGCTGTATTCCGAGGACAGTTTCACGGCTTGACAGCTTAAAAATCACTTACATAAAGACATCTTTATGTGTTATGTGAAGGTCTGCAATTCTGACAAGGTGAGTTCTACAGATCATGGCGCGTGCAATTTTTCTCGACCTTCTGAAATCCCGTGACTGGCTGCTGGCCGACGGTGCCACTGGCACAAATCTGTTTGCCATGGGTCTGGAAGCCGGCGATGCGCCGGAGCTGTGGAATGAGGATCATCCTGACCGCATCCGCGCACTGCACCGTAATTTCATCGAAGCGGGCTCCGACATAGTCCTGAGCAATTCGTTTGGCGGCAATGCTTACCGGCTCAAGCTGCACAACGCCCAAAATCGTGTGCATGAACTCAACGTCAAGGCGGCGCAGCTTGCGCGCATGGAAGCCGACGCGGTTGATCAACCGGTCATCGTGGCCGGCTCCATGGGACCCACGGGCGAAATCTTCGAGCCGGTTGGCACGCTGACCCATGAACAGGGCGTCGCCGCATTTGCCGAGCAGGCCAAGGCGCTGGAAGAGGGCGGTGCGGACGTTTTGTGGATCGAGACCATATCTTCGGAAGAAGAGTTCAGGGCCGCCGTTGAAGGAGCCCGCACAACCGACCTGCCGGTGGTTGCAACCATGAGTTTCGACACCAACGGGCGGACCATGATGGGGTTGACGCCTGCCGCCTATGCAGCTCTTGCATCGGCGCAGCAAGCTGCACCGGATGCCATTGGCGCCAATTGCGGAACCGGCGCTGCGGAACTGATCGCAACAGTGCTGGGGATGACGGAAGCCGACGCGACTGCGGTCGTGGTGGCAAAGGGAAACTGCGGCATTCCGGCCTGGATGGACGGGCATATTCACTATGACGGCACGCCGGAACTGATGGCCGACTATGCGCGGCTGGCGCTGGATGCAGGTGCCAAGATTATTGGCGGATGTTGCGGCACAACCTATGAGCATGTCCGCGCCATGCGCAACTCGCTCGAGAGCTACTCAGGCGGAACGCGACCCACGGTCGAACAGGTTGAAGCTGCGCTCGGCAAGGTCTCGGCACTGGCGCATGGCACCGACACGGCCGCCGAAGGTGCCGCGCGCCGCGGTCGCGAGGGCCGGGGGCGCCGGCGGGGCTAGATCGGGATGATTTTTGGTTGATTCAACCAGAATTCATGAACCTGATCGCTTCCAGAGTATTACAGCAACTTTATGGGTTCAGTTGAACCCATGTTGCTCTATGGCACCGCACACTGTGGATCAACACGGTCACAATCTCACAGCGATCTTGCAAATTGCCGCAGATGGCCTACCAAGTATGAATGCCTGACGTTTTAGAAGAAAATCCGGGCCCGGTTCCGGCGTCTGCTTTTGGTGTGCCGGTTTTCCGGGCCGTCTGGATTGCCAGCATGAGTTCGAACTTCGGCGCTCTGGTGCAGGCAG
>CAYRLR010000155.1:0-6219 GCA_964424975.1 uncultured Anderseniella sp. | reverse complement strand
TCGGTTGCCATGCTCAAGCAATTGATTGATCGTGAGCTTTCCGGCTGGGCTTGATGCAGGTTGTGCAGCTTCTCCCGTAAACAGACGAATTTGCGCGCTGGCGTGCGCGAATCAAGTTAGGTTTCATCCGATTTCGGTCGGCCTGCAGCAAAAAGCCTTTCAGGTCCAGGCTTTGGGATGAGGATTGGCATAATGCTCGAAGGTTTCAGTGTTTTCGTATTGGTGCTGCTGGCGCTGGCGGTCATCACCTTGTTCAAGGCGATTACCACCGTACCGCAGGGTTTTGAGTATACCGTCGAGAGGTTTGGCCGCTATGTCAAAACCCTTGGTCCCGGCCTTGGCATCATTCTGCCGTTCGTCGACCGGATCGGCTCCAAGATGAACATGATGGAGCAGGTGCTGGAGGTGCCGAGCCAGGAGGTCATTACCAAGGACAATGCCATGGTGCAGGTCGATGGTGTGGCCTTCTTCCAGGTGCTCGACGCAGCCAAGGCAACTTATGAAGTCAACCGGCTGGAAAACGCCATTCTCAACATCACCATGACCAATATCCGGACAGTGATGGGGTCGATGGACCTGGACAGCCTGCTGTCGCAGCGTGACGAGATCAATCATGCCATCCTGGGCGTGGTCGACCAGGCGACCTCGCCGTGGGGGGTCAAGATGACCCGCATCGACATCAAGGACATCAACCCGCCGCGTGACCTGGTTGATTCCATGGGCCGGCAGATGAAGGCGGAACGCGACAAGCGTGCGGCCATTCTGGAAGCGCAGGGCGCCCGCGAATCTGCGATCCTGAAAGCCGAGGGCGAAAAACAGGCGATCATGCTGGATGCCGAGGGTCGGCGCGAAGCGGCCTTTCGCGATGCCGAGGCGCGTGAACGTAGCGCCGAGGCTGAAGCAAATGCCACGCGCATGGTGTCCGAGGCGATTGCCGCAGGCGATGTTCAGGCCATCAACTATTTCGTTGCCAACAACTATATCAAGGCGCTGGAAAGCATCGCCAAGTCACCCAACCAGAAATTGCTGATGCTGCCGGTGGAAGCTGCCAGCGTGATTGGCTCGATTGCCGGTGTGGCGGAGATTGCCAAGGAAGCCTTCGGCCAGGGCGGCGGCGGCGCACAACAGGCCGGCAGCGCGCAGCGTGGATCGACAGTGCCGAGAGTGAAGCAATAGAGGGCGACGGCTGATGGCGGAAATTCTGGACATTTTCGGCGGCTGGACCTGGTGGATTATCGCCGGTGTGCTGCTGCTCAGCGAGCTTCTGGCAACGAGTATTTTTCTGGTGTGGTTCGGGCTGGCGGCATTGACCGTCGGTCTGGCCGATCTGTTTCTCGGGCTGAACTGGCAGACGGAAGTTATCGCATTCGTCGTGTTGAGCGTTGTCTACCTTCTGCTCGGACGCCGCTTTGTCAGAACACGGGCCACCGATGAAGTTGATCAGCCATATCTCAACCAGCGCGTGAATGCCTTTGTCGGACGCACCGCGGTGGTGCACGAACCGATAGTAAACGGTGAAGGCAAGGTGAGCATCGATGATGCGCTGTGGCGTGTGACCGGCACCGATGCACCGGCGGGATCCAGGGTCCGGATCACCGGTGGGTCCGGCATGGTACTTGAGACCGAACCGGCGTAACCGTCACCACACCGCTGGGTCCATGACCTAATCCAGACCGCCGTTTTCCGCGATTATCTGCTGCAATGCCTTTTTGAACTGCGGGCTTATCTCGTCCCGCGACAGGCCGAGTGCAACATTGGCCGCCAGAAAGCCGACCTTGTCGCCGCAATCATAGGTGGTTCCCTTGAATTTCAGGCCATAGAAATCCTGGGTGTCCATGAGTGACAGCATGCTGTCGGTCAGCTGGATTTCGCCGCCGGTCCCGGCGGTCTGCTGGTCCAGCAGGTCGAATATCTCCGGCTGCAGGATGTAACGGCCGGAAATAATGAGATTGGACGGTGCATCTTCGGGCTTTGGTTTTTCCACCATCGAGGTGATCTCAAAGCCTTCGCCCGCATCTGCGCCGACACCGACCACACCATATTTATGCACCTGGTCCTGCGCGACTTCTTCCACTGCAACCACATTGCCGCCATGGGCATCATACACGGTCATCATCTGCGCCAGGCATCCGGGCGAGCCGTGAATGAACATGTCGGGCAGCAACAGGGCAAACGGCTCACGACCGACAATCTGGCGCGCGCACCAGACCGCGTGGCCGAGGCCAAGCGGCTCCTGCTGGCGGGTAAAGCTGGTCTGGCCTGCGCCGGGCAGGTCTGCCTCGAGGATTTCGAGTTCAACGGTCTTGTTGCGGCGTTTCAGGGTTTCTTCAAGTTCGAACTGCTTGTCGAAATGATCCTCGATAACCGCCTTGTTGCGACCGGTTACGAAGATGAGGTGCTCAATGCCGGCTTCGCGGGCTTCGTCAACGGCCAGCTGGATGACCGGACGGTCGACAATGGTCAGCATTTCCTTTGGAACGGCCTTGGTCGCCGGCAGAAACCGTGTGCCAAGCCCTGCGACAGGAAACACCGCCTTTTTGATCTTGCTGGTCATTGCTTCAGACACCTTCCCCTGAAATTGCCCTGGTATTGGCCGTAAACTTACCAAGCCCGGACCTGGTGAATAAAACTTTTAAACGGTTTGTTTGGGTTTTGTTAGCACTATCAGCCTTTGACATGAGCCCCCGCGTGATTCGGGCCAAAAACAAAAGAAAACAAGCTGCAATGAGTATTCTGGTAACAGGTGGAGCAGGCTATATCGGATCGCATATGGTGCTTGCGTTGTGCGATGTCGGCCATGATGTGGTTGTGCTCGATAACCTGTCCACCGGGATGGCCTGGGCAGTTGCGCCGCAAGCCAGGCTGGTCGAAGGCGATATTGGCGATGAAGACCTGACGATGAAGACCATGGCTGAACACAATGTAGATGCCGTGATTCACTTTGCCGGCTCCATCATTGTGCCGGAGAGCGTGTCGGATCCGTTGGGGTACTATCTCAACAATACCGTCAAGTCACGGTCGCTGATCCACAGTGCCGTCAAGGCCGGCGTGGCGCATTTCATCTTCTCCTCGACGGCTGCCGTATACGGTAACCCGAAGACTGTGCCGGTTCGCGAAGATGACCAACTGTTGCCTGTTTCACCTTACGGCACATCAAAACTGATGACCGAACTGATGTTGCGCGATGCCGCGGTCGCGCATGATCTGAGTTATGTCGCGCTGCGTTACTTCAACGTGGCAGGTGCCGACCCGAAGGGCCGAACCGGTCAGTCAACGCCGCGTGCGACCCACCTGATCAAGGTGGCGTGCGAGACGGCGCTGGGCAAGCGTGATCATCTTGAGGTTTTTGGCAGGGATTATGAGACCCGCGACGGCACCTGCTTGCGCGACTACATACATGTCAGTGACCTGGTGCAGGCACATGTTGATGCGCTGAGCTACCTGCGCAGCGGGGCAGAGAGCCAGGTATTCAATTGTGGATATGGCCAGGGGTATTCGGTGCTGGATGTGATCGGCGCAGTCGAGCGCGCCGCGGGTGTGAGCCTGAATGTGCGTGATGCGCCGCGCAGACCCGGCGATCCGGCGGAAATTGTCGCCAATGCCGACAGGGCACGGGCGGTACTTGAATGGCAACCTCGCCATGATGACCTTGATCTTATCGTGGCAAGCGCACTTGCCTGGGAAAAACATCTGCAAAGCCGCAATGGCTGACGCTGCCGGTTCACCCGGCGGCGGGAGGACTGGAAAACTGGCCGGAAACCGGCAGGAACCTGGTGGGAGCATGAATAGAACAGGACTTTACCTTCGCGGATTTGGCGCGGCATCTGTGGTGCTGGTGGGGCTCGGATTTGGCACAACTGTGTCTCGCAGCCTGGATGTTGGTGCGCTTGAAGCGCTGAGCCGCAATGCGGCGTTTGAGCAGTTCGTTGCAGACCTGTGGCCGGAAGCGCGCCGCGAGGGTATTTCGGCAGAGCTTTATCGCGCGGCGTTTGCCGGCCTGACACCTGATCCACGCATATTTGCGCGCCAGACCAGCCAGGCCGAGTTCGCAACACCAATCTGGGACTATATTGCCAAACGCGTTTCCGATGAGCGGATTGCACGTGGCAAGACCATGCAGCAAACCCATGCGCAAGCCTTGCAGGCCGTTGAACGGCGCTATGGAGTTGACAAGCATATCGTGGCGGCGATCTGGGGCATGGAGACCAATTATGGCAGCTACACCGGCGAGATGAGCGTTGTGCGCTCGCTGGCCACGATGGCGTTTTCAGGCGAACGCAAGAGCTATGGCCGCAAGCAGTTGCTTGGCGCGCTGGATATTCTTCAAAGCGGTGATATTTCGCTGGACCAGTTCAAGGGGTCGTGGGCCGGAGCAATGGGCCACACCCAGTTTATTCCGCTGACCTATAATGCCTACGCGGTGGACATGACAGGTGACGGCAAGCGGGATATCTGGAATTCGGTGCCCGATGCACTTGGCTCAACGGCGCATTATCTGAAGAAGCGCGGCTGGAAGAAGCATATGCCGTGGGGTTGGGAAGTACGTCTGCCGCGCAGGTTCAACTATCGCATGGCCGGCAAGGACGGCACGCGGTCTGTCGCGGCCTGGACGAAGCTGGGTGTGCAACCGGCCAAACGGGGCAATTTCGGGATTGCGGATGCGCGCGCCAGATTGTTGCTGCCGGTGGGCAGGCATGGGCCCGCATTCCTGGTGACGCGCAATTTTGACGCCATTCTTGCCTATAACAGATCCAATGCATACGCACTGGCTGTTGCACACCTGGCCGACAGGCTGGCCGGTGAGGGGCCGTTTGTCGCCAGTTGGCCCACCGACCTGCAGCTGTTGTCGCGTTCGGATAGCAAGGAGTTGCAACGGTTGTTGAGCGCGCGTGGCTTCGATACCGGCGGCACCAGCGGTACGATCGGGCCGCGCACCCGCAATGCCATCTCCACCTACCAGCATCGAACCGGCCTGACACCCGACGGGTATGCCGATGCAAGATTGCTTGAGCGTCTGCGTCGCGGGCTGTAGACTGCCCGACCATGAATCAGTTTTCAAAATTCTGCCGGGCGCTCATGGCTGCTCTGGTGTCAATTTGTCTGGCAGGCGTGGCGTCGCATGCCCAACAGGCAGACGAGATGCCGGCGCTGCAAAACGCACCGCAATCCAGTTATCTTCCGATCCGCAAGCAGGCCTATGACATCGTCATCATGGGCGATGTTCTGGGCACGGGCCTGTGGGCCGGCATGAACCGGTTTGTTGAAACGGAGGATCGTGTAACGGTCACGGGCCGTATCCAGGAGAATTCCGGCCTTGCCCGTCCCAAGATCTACAATTGGGCCACAGCGGCAGACACGCTGCTTGAGTCACGGCCATTCGACATTGCCGCCATCATGCTGGGGGCCAATGATGCGCGCGACATCAACCTGCCGAACGGGTTTCTCAGGTTCGGCAGCGAAGGATGGCGCAAGGCCTATGGCGACCAGATAAGAGCGCTGATAGGCACACTGAAAAAGCATCGCGTTGCAATTTACTGGATCGGTGTGCCGCCGATGGGGCGCAAAGACTATGATGATGCCATGAAAGTCATCGCCGATGTCGAAAGGCAGGTCACCGCGGAGGTCGGCGTGCGCTATATCGACCTGCGGCTGTTGCTGGCTGACAGCGATGACAGTTACACTGAACGCGGAGACGACGGTACCGGCTCGATAGTGCGACTGCGCTCTCGCGACGGGGTCAAGTTCATCGCCGGTGGCAATGACCGGATAGCGGTCGAACTGATGAAGCTGGTGCGCGCCGACATTGCGGTTGCTGACAGTGCAGGCGGGCCGGCTTTTGTTCCGTTACAGGAAGAAGTCATCCTGAGTGCCGAAGAGCTTGCGGCAATGCCGACCTTTGCAGCGCAACGCCCTGGTGGCGAACCGCCGGTGAAGATAGAACCTGCCGAGTTACCGGGGCTGAACTACACCGAGATAGCGCGGGTCAATGAAGATGCGATCAAGCGGGCAGCCAGAGAAGGGCTGACCCTGTTTGACAAGGTGCGCAGTTCAACAATACCCGAAAGTGCTGCCCGGTCGTTGTATACGGACGGGGTCTGGCCAGAAGCGTCGCCGGAACGGTTTGACTCCTTCAACATTGCCAGGGACCCCGCCAGCAGTGCCCACTAAAGCGGTTTGCGTTTATTCTGAACCATTTGATGGCTCAAATCCGGTCACTCG
>CAYRLR010000154.1:0-6272 GCA_964424975.1 uncultured Anderseniella sp. | reverse complement strand
CATGTGCACGTCAAGGCGACCATGCTCAATCTCGGCCGCCTCAATGATGTGCCGGTCTCCTATCTCATTGCAAGCGCTGCCCAGATCATGAAGGCCATGCTGATGCGCGGCTTCACGTCGGTGCGCGATGCAGCGGGCGCCGACCGCGGCATGGCCGATGCGGTCGACCACAACCTGATCGTCGGCCCGCGCCTGTTCGTATCGGGCCTGGCCCTGTCGCAGACCGGCGGGCACTGCGATTTTCGCGCACCCACGGAAGTTTCCACCATCATCACCTGTGCCTGCCAGGTCTCAGCCCAGCAACTGGGCCGCATTGCAGACGGTGCCGATGAGTGCCGCCGCGCAGCGCGCGATGAACTGCGAAAGGGCGCTCACCAGCTCAAGATCATGGCCGGCGGCGGCGTGGCATCGCCCACCGATCCGATCCAGAACACCCAGTATTCGGTGGAAGAAATCCGCGCCATCGTTGAGGAATGCGATGCCTGGCACACCTATGCCACGGCCCATGCCTATACGCCGCATGCCATCAAGCGGGTGGTCGAGTGCGGTGTGCGCTGTGTCGAGCACGGCAACCTGATTGATGAAGAAGCCGCCAATCTGATGGCCTCACGCGGCGTCTACCATGTGCCGACCAGCATTACCTATTTTGCGATGAACAAGCACGGCGCCGACTTCGGCATGCCGGCGGTGTCCATGCAGAAGCTCGGCGAGATCGTCGATGCCGGCATGCGGGCTGTTGAAATCAGTCAGACCGCAGGCGTCAAGATCGGTCACGGCAGTGATCTGCTGGGGCCCCTGCACAAATACCAGTCCGACGAATTTTCACTGAAGGCTTCGGTGATGGGCAATCACGGTGCCATCAAATCGGCCACCATGACCAATGCCGAAATTCTCCGGCAGGACACCGAGCTGGGGCAATTGAAGACCGGTTTCAAGGCGGACCTCATCGTGGTGGATGGCAATCCGCTGGATGATATCGGGCTGCTGGAAGGCGACGGCGCGCACATCGCGCTGGTGATGCGCGATGGCATGATTTTCAAGGACGGGATGGCGACAGCTTGAACTTCGTGCAGTCGGCAATTGCAGATTGTGCCGTTTTGGGGGTAGGCTTCGAAAAACGAAGAATTTGGTTAGCAACAGGGAGTAGCAAAAGACCATGATTGGAAAAACACTTAAAGCATTGCTGGTGGGTACAACGATACTTGCCGGCGCGTCGGCTGCACAGGCCGAGACGTTCAGATGGGCATTTCAGGGCGACGCCCAGACGCTTGATCCGCACGGGCTGTTCGAAACCTTCACACTGGGTTTCCAGGGCAATATTTATGAAGGCCTGGTCAAGCGCAATGACAAGATGGAAATGGTCGGGGCGCTGGCGGAAAGCTGGGAGAACATCGAGCCGACCGTGTGGCGCTTCAAGCTGCGCCCCGGCGTCAAGTTCCACAACGGCAATGACTTTACCGCTGAAGATGTGGTGTTCTCGGTCAACCGGCTGAAGACCGAAGGCTCCGACATGAAAGTGGTCGCGACCCTGATCAAGGAAGCCAAGGTGATCGACGACCTGACGGTTGATATCATCACCCCGACACCAAACCCGATCCTGCCGAACCAGTTCGAAATCTTCTACATCATGGACAAGCAGTGGGCTGAGGAAAACAACACCACCGAAGCCACCAATGTGAAGGGTGGCGACGAGGGCAACCATGCCAACCTGAACGCCAACGGCACCGGACCGTTTATCGTCAAGTCACGCCAGACCGGCGTCAAGACCGAACTGACCCGCAATCCCGATTACTGGGACAAGGACATGCGGTCCAACATCACCGAGGCGATCTTCACCCCGATCTCTCAGGATGCAACCCGGGTGGCCGCGTTGCTTTCCGGTAATGTTGATCTCGCCTATCCGGTACCTGTGCAGGACTGGGGACGGCTTGACAGTGCTGAAGGCGTGAGACCGCTGGCCGGCCCGGAAGCGCGTACGATTTTCCTCGGATTTGACCAGTTGCGCGATGAACTGACCGCCTCGAACGTCAAGGGCAAAAACCCGTTCAAGGATGTGCGCGTGCGCAAGGCATTTTTCCAGGCGATCAATATCGACGCCATCAAGGAAAAGGTCATGCGCGGTGCGTCAACCCCGACAGGCCTGATGGTTGCACCACAGATCAACGGCTACACAGAGGCCATGAACGAGCGTCTGCCCTATGATGTCGAGGCAGCCAAGAAACTGATGGACGAGGCAGGCTATGCTGACGGTTTTGAAGTCACCATGGATTGCCCCAATGACCGCTATGTCAATGACGAGAAGATCTGTCAGGCAGCAGCGGCCATGCTGGCCAGGATCAATGTCAAGGTGGACCTGCTGGCCCAGACCAAGTCGAAATACTTCGGCAAGGTGCTGGCCCAGAACGGCTATGACACCAGCTTCTTCCTGCTCGGATGGACACCGTCAACGTTTGACAGCCACAATGTGATCTCGTCGCTGATCGCGTGCCGTGGCGGCGAAGACAATGTCGGTTCATTCAATCTGGGCGGATACTGCAATCCCAAGATCAATGAACTGACCCTCAAGATCCAGTCTGAAACCGACCAGGCAAAACGCCAGGCCATGATCGACGAGGTGTTCCAGATCCATAAGGATGAAGTCGGTCATATCCCGCTGCACCAGCAGCCGCTGTCATGGGGTGTGTCGGACAAGGTTGAAGTGGTTCAGCGTCCCGACAACCAGTTCGACCTGCGCTATGCCGTGGTCAAGAAATAGCCACTGATCACCGGCACTTCCAATCCGGACCATCCGGGCATTCAACGCCCGGATGGTCTGGACCTCATATCGTAATTTTCGTGATGGGACCTGATGTTTACCTTCATTGCAAAACGGCTCGTGCAGTCAATCCTCGTCATGCTGACTGTGGCGCTGATTGCCTTTTCGCTGTTTCGCTATGTAGGTGACCCGATCAACAATATGGTTGGTCAGGACACCAGTCTTGAAGAGCGCGTGGAACTGAAAGAGCGGCTTGGCCTGAATGACAGTTTCCTTGTTCAGTTCGCCCGTTTCGCCGGCAATGCCGCGCGCGGCAATTTCGGGTTTTCCTACCAGCATCGCAGGCCGGTATCCGACCTGATCGCGGAACGCCTGCCGGCAACGCTTGAATTGTCGATCGTGTCGGCATTCCTGGCCATGGCCATCGGCATCCCCATGGGGGTTTATACCGCCATCCGGCGCAATAGCTGGCTGGCCCATTCCTTCATGACCCTGTCGCTGGTCGGTATATCGCTGCCGACATTCCTGATCGGCATATTGCTGATCCTGGTGTTCGGCGTGATGTTAAGATGGCTGCCGACGTTCGGACGCGGCGATGTTGTGCAGCTTGGCTGGTGGTCGACCGGGCTTTTAACCGCTTCAGGCCTGAAGTCGCTGATCATGCCGTCCATCACGCTGGCCCTGTTCCAGATGACGCTGATCATGCGGCTGGTGCGTTCTGAAATGCTGGAAGTGCTGCGCACCGACTTCGTGAAGTTCGCCCGCGCCCGCGGGCTGGCGGAACGATACGTGAATTTCGTGGTGGCCCTGAAAAACACCATGGTGCCGGTCATCACCATTACCGGCCTGCAACTGGGCTCGATCATTGCCTTCGCCATCATCACTGAAAGCGTGTTCCAGTGGCCGGGCATGGGCCTGCTGTTCATTCAGGCGGTGGGAAATGTGGATATCCCGATCATGGCGGCCTACCTGGTGCTGATTGCGTTTTTCTTCGTGGTGATCAATCTGGTTGTCGACATGCTTTACGTTGTCGTTGATCCGCGCCTGCGCGTAGACAGCGCCGGCGGACACTGAGGATGCAGGGGCGGCAATGAGCGACACAACGGTACAAAATACACGAAAAGGCTGGCTCGCGCGCGCGGCCGACAGTGATCTGTGGTACAGTTTCGTCCGCTCGCCGGTGACGATTGCGTCAACCATCGTGACGCTGTTGTTTTTCGTATCCGCGATTTTTGCCAGCTGGATCGCGCCGCACAATCCGTTCGATCTGGCCTCGATTTCCATCATGGACGCAAGCCTGCCACCTGCCTGGATGGTCGGTGGTGATCCGCGCTTCTGGCTTGGCACGGACGACCAGGGCCGTGATATCCTGTCGACCATCATATATGGTGCCAGGATCTCGCTGTTCGTCGGCTTTGCCGCGGTGATTTTCTCGATGATCCTCGGCATTTCGCTGGGGCTGGTGTCAGGTTATGTCGGCGGCAGGCTGGATGCTTTCATCATGCGCGTTGCCGATATCCAGCTGTCGTTTCCGGCCATCCTGATCGCCCTGCTGATTGACGGCGTGGCGCGTGGCGTGCTGCCCCGCGAGATGCACCAGGAGATGGTGTTCTATGTCCTGATCTTTGCCATCGGGATTTCCGGCTGGGTGCAGTATGCGCGAACCGTTCGCGGCTCCACCCTGGTCGAGAAGAACAAGGAATATGTCCAGGCAGCCAGGGTGATCGGCATTGGTCCGTTCATTATCCTGTGGCGGCATATTCTGCCCAACGTGATGGGCCCGGTACTGGTGATCGCCACCATTCACCTGGCCATTGCCGTGATCACCGAAGCGACATTGTCGTTTCTCGGCGTCGGCGTGCCGCCGACGACACCTTCGCTCGGCACCCTTATTCGCATCGGCAATGACTACCTGTTTTCCGGCGAATGGTGGATCACCATTTTCCCCGGCATTGCTCTTGTGCTGCTGGTGCTGGCCATCAACCTGCTCGGCGACTGGCTGCGCGATGCATTGAACCCCAGACTCAGATGAAAGCCGCCGTGAAACAGACCAGCCTGCTCACCATTGAAGGCATGAGGGTGGAGTTTGCCAGCCGCCGCGGTCACGTTGTGGCGGTGGAGCGGCTTGACCTGTCGGTTGAACCTGGCGAAATCCTCGGTGTGGTGGGTGAGTCCGGCGCAGGCAAGTCAACCATCGGCAATGCAGTCATCGGCCTGCTGGAACCGCCCGGTGAAATGACCGCAGGCACCATATTGCTGAAAGGCGACCGCATCGATGATCTCGATGATGCCGGCAAGCGCAAGATACGCGGTGCCCGCATCGGCATGATCTTCCAGGACCCGCTGACCTCGCTTGACCCGCTGCAGACCATCGAACGCCAGCTCGTCGATACCATCCAGCAGCATCTCGGTCTTTCCGATTCCGAGGCACGCAGCCGTGCCGTTGACCTGCTTGACCAGGTCGGTATTCCAGACCCGCAAGTGCGCATAGCGCAGTATCCGCACCAGTTTTCCGGCGGCATGCGCCAGCGCGTGGTCATTGCACTGGCGCTGTGTGCCGATCCGGAGCTGGTGATTGCCGATGAGCCGACCACCGCGCTGGACGTGTCGGTGCAGGCCCAGATACTCGACCTGATGAAGGCGCTGTGCCGTGACCGCCAGGTCGGCATGATCCTGATCACTCACGACATGGGTGTGATTTCCGAAACCGCCGACCGGGTCGCGGTGATGTACCGGGGCCGGGTGGTTGAAACCGGCACCACCCAGCAAATCATGTCGAAGCCGACCCATGACTACACCAAGAGCCTGATCTCTGCCGTGCCGCGGCCCGACAAGCGCCTCAAGCGGTTTCCGCTGGTCACCTATATCGAAGATGCCGAGGAGCGCCCCGAAGGCCTGAACCTCGCCACCCACTGGCTCGGCAAAGTGCGCGAGGAACACAAGCTCACCGGCAATCTGCTCGAGTTGAAAGACGCGCACATGCGCTTCATCACGCGCCATTCGCTGTTTCCATCCAGACGGTTGTATCTCGATGCCGTGAAGGACGTGTCTTTTGCCATCCAGCCGGGCGAAGTATTCGGGCTTGTGGGCGAGTCGGGGTCCGGCAAGTCGACCATTGCGCGGATGATCACCGGTATTTACAAACCGACCGGTGGCAGCATCCTGTTTGACGGAACCGACATGACGGCGCTGCAGTCGCGCGCTGCCGCTGCCCCGTATCGCCGCCAGATGCAGATGATCTTCCAGGATCCGTTTTCATCGCTCAATCCGCGCATGCGCGTCGAGGATATCATCGAAGAGCCCATTCACTTTCACAAAATGGCCTATGATCGCGAGGAAGCCCGGCAGATCATGCTCGACCTGCTGGACGTGGTTGCCCGATGCGACCTACATCGCGCTGCGCACCGCGCCTGCCGGAATGAACGGATTTGTCACCATCAAATGAGTCAATAGTCGGTTCCTTTGGCCGACATTACCCAAGTAACCTTTGGTTTAGTGCGAATTGTAGCTCAGTGTC
>CAYRLR010000153.1:0-6306 GCA_964424975.1 uncultured Anderseniella sp. | reverse complement strand
ATTATGTCGCCCAGCGTCCGCGCGTCGGTTTTCTTGGCATAAGGCGCCATCCACTGGTTCACACCGTCTCGTCCTTCATAGGCGACGCCGTCAATGTCGGAAATCCAGATGTTTTCAGGTCTGGCGCCCATGCCAACAACAAGATTGAGGCACGCAAGGGCTGCAGCCCCGGCACCGGACGTCACGATCTTGATGTCTTTGAGTTTCTTGCCGGCGATTTCCATGCCGTTGACGATGGCAGCCGCCACGATGATGGCTGTGCCATGCTGATCGTCATGAAACACCGGAATGTTCATGCGCTGCTTGAGTTCGGCCTCGATGATGAAGCACTCCGGCGCCTTGATATCCTCCAGATTGATACCGCCAAAAGTTGGTTCCAGCACTGCAACAGCGTTTACAAAAAGATCCGTATCCTTGGCATCAAGCTCGAGGTCGAACACGTCGATGTCAGCGAATTTCTTGAACAGGACCGCCTTGCCCTCCATCACCGGTTTGGAGGCGAGCGGGCCGATATCTCCAAGGCCGAGCACAGCAGTGCCATTGGTGATGACGGCGACCATATTGCCGCGTGCCGTCAGTGAAAACGCCTCGGCCGGCTTGTCGAAAATCTCCATGCACGCAGCCGCCACACCCGGTGAATAGGCCAGTGCCAGGTCGCGCTGGTTGGACAGAGGCTTGGTGGCCTTGATCTCCAGCTTTCCCGGCTTGGGGTAGCGATGATAGTGCAGCGCGTTCTCGCGCAACTCGTCGGTTACAGTACGTGGCATGGAGGCGCTTCTTCCGCTGTGTTCTTGGCCTGGAGGATGTTGTTATGCTGGCAAACCTACAGCAGCGTAAGATGACATTCCACAGTTTAGATTCTCGCAAACTTGTTGTGCCACCCCGAGCCGCGTCGACAATCGGGCCAGGTGAGAAAACTGACCTAGAGGCAAAAACCACTTGTAGGCTGAGGTATGCAGAATGCTAGACTGGTGATTGCACACTTTGATGGGAGGCTGCCTGCAATGCCGAGACGCTTATGTTGCATTTGTCTGTTCGCTGTTACGCTCACCATGGGCACCGTGACACCGGCAACACTCAATGGCTGGAGTACAGCTGCTGCATGGACAAAAGCGCAATGGCGTGAGGCCAGGCGCGAGTGCCGAAAGGCGTATGGAAAGCGCCTGACGCAGACTAAGATCGACCAGAATGGCACTATTGTTTGCTACTACAACACCGGCAACACCAAGAACATGAGCTGGGACGAGGCTAACCGAATGTGCAAGAAGTCCTACAAAGGCTCGGCGGCAACAATCGCCATCAAGAAAAACGGCAAATGGATGTGCAAACACTGGGACTGACCCCGGATACAGGGTTGCCTTTGACCCGCAGTTCGTGGGCTGACAGGTAAAAAACAAATCCGGTGAAATCCGCGCACTGATCGAATTTGTGATCAGTGCCCCGGCTTCACTCCTTCGGCATGTTCAGCCGCACATGCAGTTCGCGCAACTGGCGGGGCTCGGCTTCCGACGGCGCTCCCATCAGCAGGTCTGCTGCTTGCTGGTTCATCGGGAACAGGGTGATTTCGCGCAGGTTCCGGGTGCCGCACAGCAACATCACAACCCGGTCGACACCTGCTGCCATGCCACCATGGGGCGGTGCGCCATACTGGAATGCACGATACAGTCCACCGAAGCGGTCCTCGACGACTTCTTTTGACAATCCGGCAATCTCGAAAGCCTTGATCATGGTATCGGGTTTATGATTCCGGATGCCGCCTGATGCAATCTCGAAGCCATTGCAGACAAGGTCATACTGGTAGGCCTTGATGGTCAGCGGGTCCTGGTTTTCCAGTGCGTCCATCTCGCCTTGCGGCATGGAAAACGGATTGTGCGAGAAGTCGACCTTCTTTTCTTCCTCGTTGTATTCGTAGAACGGAAAGTCGACGATCCAGGCCAGCTCGAACCGATCCTCATCGATGAGTTTCAGTTCAGACCCGACCCGGTCACGGGCGGCACCGGCAAAGCTGGCAAATTTCTCAGGCAAGCCCGCAACGAAGAAACAGGCATCGCCGTCTGCAAGTCCCATCTGGGTGCGGATGGCGTCTGTCCGGTCCGGGCCAATGTTCTTGGCAAGCGGGCCTGCCCCTTCGAGACTGTCGCCTTCGCCGCGCCAGAAAATATATCCAAGCCCGGGTTGCCCTTCGCCCTGCGCCCAGGAGTTCATGCGGTCGCAGAAGGCCCGCGATCCACCGGTCTTTGCCGGAATGGCCCAGATTTCAACCTTGGGATCCGAGGCAATCATGCCGGCAAACACCTTGAAACCGGAGCCGTCGAAATGTTCGGTTACAGCCTGCATTTCAACCGGATTGCGCAGGTCTGGCTTGTCGGAACCGTACTTGCGAATGGCATCGGCATAGGCAATGCGTGGGAAGTTTGCGGTTACCGGTTTACCCTCGGCAAACGCTTCAAAGACATTGCGCATGACAGGTTCAACGGTGTCCAGCACGTCGTCCTGGGTCACAAAACTCATCTCGAGATCGAGCTGGTAAAATTCGCCGGGCAAACGATCGGCACGCGGGTCCTCGTCGCGGAAGCATGGTGCGATCTGGAAGTACTTGTCGAACCCGGACACCATCAGCAACTGCTTGTATTGCTGCGGGGCCTGCGGGAGCGCATAGAATTTACCGGGATGAATGCGGCTCGGCACCAGGAAGTCACGCGCGCCTTCGGGTGACGATGCGGTGAGGATCGGTGTTGAAAACTCGTTGAATCCGGCGCCCGCCATTTCGGAGCGCATTTTGGAGATAATTGCCGAGCGCTTCATGATGTTGGCGTGCAGGGTTTCGCGACGCAGGTCGAGAAACCGGTATTTCAGACGAATGTCCTCGGGATAGTCAGGCTCTCCGAACACCGGCAAAGGCAGTTCCGCGGCTTTCGAGAGAACCTCGATTTCGCGCGCAAACACTTCCACTTCACCGGTGGGCAGGTTGGCGTTGACGGTTTCGTCCGAGCGCGCCTTGACTTCACCATCGACGCGAATAACCCATTCGCCGCGAACGGTTTCCGCCGTCTTGAAAGCCGGCGAATCGGGATCTGCCACTACCTGGGTCATGCCGTAATGATCGCGCAGGTCGATGAACAGCAAGCCGCCATGATCTCGAACACGGTGAACCCAGCCTGAAAGACGGGCGGTTTCACCCACATTGGATCTGGAAAGCTGGGCGCAGGAATGGCTGCGATAGGCGTGCATGAGTAACCCTCTTGGCAAATACTGATCTTGTGCAATGGAATGCGCGCGAAAAGCGCACGAGGCAGCCTGTTTGTCAAGGTTTTGGCTTGAGAACCTGCTGATAGAGGATTAGACCAGAAATACGCAGTATTATTGCTTCGCGCGGGCGAACGTCCATGAAATTCCTGACATCGCTATATCCCCTGCTTGCTGCAGCAGCCATTCTGCTTGCCGGCAACGGTCTTCAGGGAACGCTGATTGCCTTGCGCTCTGTGCATGAAGGCTTCGACCCATCGCTGATCGGCCTGATGGGAACCGGCTATTATGCGGGTTTCATGATCTCATGCCTGGTGTGCGCCAGGCTGATCCGGGCGGTTGGCCATATCCGTGTTTTCGCCGCACTTGCCTCGATCGCTGCCTCGGCTTCGCTGACCATGGTGTTATGGCTCGATCCGGTGGCCTGGATCGGACTGCGCTTCATCTCCGGATTCTGCTTTGCAGGCTTGTTCATGGTGATCGAGAGCTGGCTCAACGCTTCCGTTGACAATGCGCACCGCGCCAGCACCCTGTCGGTCTATCGCATGGTGGATCTCGCCGCCGTTACCGGTTCACAGTTCCTGCTGCCCGTGGTCGGCGCGTATGGCTTCGCGATTTTCGCGATTGCCGCGATCATGACCAGCCTGTCGCTGGTGCCGATTTCGCTGATGGACAGAACCGCGCCAAAACCTCCCGACGAGTTCAAATTTTCCATCACCAGTATCTGGGCCATATCACCGCTGGCGTGTTTTGGCTGCATCACCATCGGGATGACCAATTCGACGTTTCGGCTGATGGGGCCTATCTATGCCTCGGACATTGGCTTCGACACCACCGGTATTGCCACTTTCATGAGCGCCGGCATCATCGGCGGAGCAGCCCTACAACTGCCGCTCGGGTGGCTGTCGGACCGGCTGGATCGACGCTGGGTGCTGATTATTGCCACGCTCGGGGCAGCCGCAGCCGGTTTCCTGCTGTCCTATGCAGGTGGCACATCGCACTCGCTGGCCCTGACCGGGATTTTCCTGTTCGGCGCATTTGCCCTGCCGCTGTATTCATTATCCGCAGCGCACGCCAATGACCGCGCCAGGGATGGCCAGTATGTCATCGTGGCAGCCGGCCTGAGCTTCTTCTTCTCATTGGGGGCGATGATCGGACCCTTCGTGGCTGCACAGGTGTTGTCGGTGTTCGGACCGGGCTTTTTCTTCACTTACACCAGTGTTGTGCATCTGAGCCTCCTGGTGGTGACATTGTGGCGCATGACGGTGCGCAGGACACCTCAAATGAAGGCCAAGAAGCGCTACGCGAACCTGCTCAGAACCTCGCCCATGATGTATCGCCTGGCCCACAAGGCAGCCGGCAAGACAGTGCGAAAACGCGATTGATGGCGTTTTCACAGCCAGATTGATTCGATCTGCTTGATTTGCGCGCAACATTCTGGCTTTGTCCCGGCCATGCAGATAATTACCACCACCGACGACCTCACCCGCCTGTGCAAATCGCTTTCGACAGACACCTATGTGACTGTGGATACCGAGTTCATGCGTGAACACACATTCTGGCCGATCCTGTGTCTGATCCAGATTGCCGGAACCAGCGAAGAAGCCATCATCGATCCGATGGCCGACGGCCTCGACCTCGCGCCGTTTCATCAACTGATGGCCAACGAGACCGTGTTGAAAGTGTTTCATGCCGCGCGCCAGGATGTCGAGATTTTCGTTGAGGCAACAGGTGCAACGCCTACCCCGATCTTCGACACGCAGATTGCCGCGATGGTGTGCGGGTTCGGCGATCAGGTCGGATATGAAGCGCTGGTTCGAAAACTGGCCGGTGAGCAAGTCGACAAGTCATCGCGGTTTACCGACTGGGCCCGGCGGCCGCTGAGCGACAAGCAGCTTTCCTATGCGCTGTCCGACGTAACCCACCTCAGGGTGGTTTATGAGAAACTGCGCGACATGCTTGCCGAGAACAACCGCACACCATGGCTGGCAGAAGAAATGGCCGTCATTGCATCAGCCGAAACGTATATTTCCAGGCCGGATGATGCATGGAAACGCCTCAAGTTCCGGCCGCGCAATCCAAAGCAAATGGGCATCGCGGTCGAGTTGGCAAAGTGGCGTGAACAACGTGCGCAATCCAAGAACATGCCGAGGAGCCGCATTATCAAGGATGATGCGATCACCGAACTTGCCACACAGGCACCACAGGACAAGGCGGGCCTGTCAAAACTGCGCGCGCTGCCGCGTGGGCTGGCAGACGGTGGACTGGGAGATGAAATCCTGCGGGCCATCAAGGCGGGCCTTGCCATGCCGAAGGACAAGCTGCCGCCGCTTGAGCCGCCAAGAGGCCATCAGCCGGAAGGCGCATCAGCAATCGCCGATATACTGAAACTGGGACTGAAGGTGGTGTGCGAACGCGAAAACATCGCCCCGCGCCTGATTGCCAATGCCGCCGATATCGAGGAATTTGCAGGCAACGGCGGACAACACCTGCAGATGATGCGGGGCTGGCGGCACGAACTGTTTGGCGAAGTCGCGCAAGGGTTGAAAACCGGCAAGCTGGCCATCGGTATCCGTGACGGCAAGCCGGATATTTTCAAGGCCTGACCCGTCAATTCCTTCGGTATCAGACCAGTACGAGCTTTATGAGGTAGGCAATCGTGGCCACAACGGCAACGCCGGCCAGCCAATAGCCGACGAACCATAGCCATTTGCTGGCCAGGGGCGGCATCAGTGATAACCCTCGTCCGGGTTTACCTTGCCGCGAAACACCCAATAGGAATAGGCCGTATAGGCCAGAATCAGCGGCACAAGCACGACGGCTCCGACCAATGTCAAGGCTAGGCTTGAATGCGGTGCGGCCGCTTCCGCAATGGTCAGGCCCGGGGGAACGATATGCGGATAGAAACTGATGCCAATGCCGGCAAAACTCAGGATGAACAAGGCCAGTGAAGCCAGAAACGGCGTTGCGTCGTGCTTGTCCCGAAGCCCCGTGTAAAGCTTCCAGGCCACGCCCGCCACCAGCACAGGCACAATCCCCGAAAATACCGCGGTCGGCCAG
>CAYRLR010000152.1:0-6313 GCA_964424975.1 uncultured Anderseniella sp. | reverse complement strand
ATTGGGGGCCGTGCTGTTGGGTTTAATGTCTGGTGGCGCGGTCGGCGGTACACACGGCAAAACCACAACCACTTCGCTGGTATCTGCACTGCTGGATGCAGGTGGTATCGATCCGACCGTCATCAATGGCGGCATCATCAACGCCTACGGTACCAATGCCCGTCTCGGCAAGGGTGACTGGATGGTGGTGGAGGCCGACGAGTCAGATGGAACCTTCGTCAAGCTGCCGGCTGATGTGACCATTGTCACCAACATTGACCCTGAACACCTTGATCACTACGGCACTTTCGACAAGGCCAAGGAAGCCTACCGCACCTTTGTGGAGAATATTCCGTTTTACGGCTTTGCGGTGATGTGCATGGACCATCCCGAAGTGCAGGCGCTGATCGCCCAGGTTACCGACCGGCGCGTGTACACCTATGGCAAGAGTGCGCAGGCAGACTATCGGCTGACCGATGTGAGCTTTTCGGGCGGCAAGAGTCATTTTTCCGTGGTGATCAATGATCGTCGCACGGGTGAAAGCCGCACGCTGGACAACATCACGCTTGCCATGCCGGGAGAGCATAATCTGCTCAACTCGACTGCAGCCATTGCCGTTGCTGCAAATCTGGGTGTGAGCGATCAGGCAATCCGCAAGGGACTGGCAGGGTTTGCCGGGGTCAAGCGCCGCTTCACCCTGACCGGCTCCAGCAACGGGATCGATGTCTATGATGATTATGGTCATCACCCGGTTGAGATAACCGCAGTGCTGAAAGCGGCTCGCGGTGTCACCGACAAGCGGGTCATCGCGGTCATGCAACCACACCGTTACACCCGGCTGCAAAGTCTGTTTGATGATTTCAGTTCGTGTTTCAATGATGCTGACCAGGTGGTGCTGGCACCGGTCTATGAAGCAGGAGAAGCCCCCATTGAAGGCTTCACCCACATGACGCTGGCCGATGGCCTGCGCGCGCGCGGGCACAGGAACGTGTCGACAATTTCACACAACAGCGAGCTTGCCCCGTTGATCCACGAGGTGGCGAAACCGGGTGACGTGGTGATTTGCCTTGGTGCCGGCAATATCACCCAGTGGGCCTATTCCTTGCCCGGCGAGCTTGATGAACTGTCAAAGCGGAGTGCTGGTTGATGACGACGCCGGGTGCGCAACTGGCGCGCAGACTGCCGGTTGTGCGTGGTCGCATCGAGCTGGACAAATCCCTGGCCGAGTTTACCTGGTTTCGCGTCGGCGGTCCTGCCGATGTGTTGTATACGCCGGCCGATGAAGAAGACCTGGCCGGCTTTCTTGCCGCGCTGGAAGAAGACATTCCGGTGCAGGTCATCGGGGTTGGGTCCAACCTGCTTGTCCGCGATGGCGGCATACCGGGGGTGGCTATTCGCCTGGGACGCGGATTTGGCCAGATGACGGTCGAGGACGGGACGCGTGTGCGGTCAGGGACATCGGTTCCAGACATCCGGCTTGCCGGCTTCGCATTGCAACAGGGTATTACTTTGTTAACCTTTCTGAGAGGTATACCGGGCACAATCGGCGGCGCGCTGAGAATGAACGCGGGGGCACATGGCGGCGAGACCCGGGACATTCTGGTGCAAGCGCGCGGGATTGATCGCAAGGGGAAGCTTCATATCATGTCAAACGAGGACATGGGCTATGGCTATCGCAGCTCAACAGCACCTGCAGACATGATTTTCACGTCTGCGCTGTTTCAGGGCGCGTTGGGAGATCGAGACGAGATCAAGGCCCACATGGATGAGATTACCGCAGCGCGCGAGGCGAGCCAGCCGATCCGCTCGCGTACCGGGGGGTCGACTTTCAAAAACCCCGAGGGTGAAAAGTCGTGGAAACTGATTGATGCAGCCGGTATGCGCGGGTTTGCCATCGGGCCTGCAAGGGTGTCCGAGATGCACTGCAACTTTCTGATCAATGAGGGCGGAGCAACGGCTGCCCAGATCGAACAACTGGGTGAGACTGTACGCGCCCGCGTGAAGGAAAATTCCGGGATTGACCTGCACTGGGAGATCAAGCGCATTGGCGTCGAAACGCGCCGCTAGAGCAACATGGGTTCAATTGAACCGCGTGTTGCCCTGATATTTTGAACGCAATCAGGTTTGCGGGTTCTGGTTGATCCAGCCGGCAATGATCCTGGTCTGGAGCAATTTTCCTGATCGGTTCCGATCAATGGATGTTCAGTAAAAGGTTGAGTCATGCAACATCGCGATCCTGAACTTACGCATGTCGCCATGCTGATGGGGGGTTGGTCGAACGAGCGTGAGGTATCGCTCAGTTCCGGCAAGGCGTGCACTCGAGGCCTTGAGGAGGCGGGCTTCAAGGTTACCCAGGTGGATGTCCAGCCCGACATCATAGAACAGTTGCGCGACCTGAAACCCGACGTGGCATTCAACGCGTTGCATGGAAAGTGGGGTGAGGACGGCCATATACAGGCAATCCTCGAAACCATGAAAATTCCATATACTCATTCAGGCCTGCTTGCATCAGCCCTGGCCATGGACAAGCACCTTTGCAAGTCTGTCGTTGCGCGGGTCAAGGTGCCGGTTGTCCAGCACCAGGTGGTTTATCTGTATGAGGCTATCGACCATGACGTCCTGCCGCTGCCCTATGTGGTGAAGCCGGTGGCCGATGGATCCAGCGTCGGTGTTCATATTGTGGATCGCGGAACCAACTCACTGGCCAGCATGATTGAGGGCGAGGGATTTGAACCCGACAGCAAGGTTATGGTGGAGCGTTATGTTCCTGGGCGGGAGCTGACCTGCGCGGTGATGGGCAATGCGGCTCTGGCTGTCACTGATATCTTGTCAAAGGTAGGGTTCTACGACTACACCGCCAAATACAAACCCGGCGGGTCGAAGCATATCCTGCCTGCTGATATCCCGACATCGGTCTATCGCCGGGTTCAGAAGTATGCCCTTGCAGCGCACAATGAGCTGGGTTGCAGAGGCGTAACGCGGTCGGATTTTCGCTATAATGACACTGAAGGCCCGGAAGGGGAGCTGATCTTCATGGAGATCAACACCCAGCCCGGCATGACGCCTACATCTCTGGTGCCGGAAATGGCGGCTCATGCGGGGCACAGTTTCCCACAGTTGCTGACCTGGATGGTCAATGATGCGGGGCTGGAGCGATGAGTGCGACGTCGATCATTCGCCGGTACCGCAAGATGCGCCAGGCGCCTGCCTGGGCTGCGATGTCGGGTCTGCTGCAGACCGGTGAGCGTCTGTGCAATCGCCGTATAAGCCGCGTTCTGGTGCGCTCGAGCGCAGTTGGCATGCTGACGCTGGTGACCGGTTACGGCTTGCTGGCCGGCGATCACCTGTCGGACCCGTCCAGCGGAACGCGTGGCCTGCCGGCGCAGGTGTCGTCGTATTTCGGCTATGCCGCCGAGCAAATCCGGATCACCGGCCTCAAACGCATGGGCGGCGCAAGCGTGCTCAAGGCCGTCGGCTTGAAGCCAGGTGGCTCGCTCGTGGGTTTTGATGCCAACACGGCGCGTTCAATACTGCTTAATCTCGACTGGGTGCAGGAAGCCAGCGTGCGCGTTATACCTCCCAACCGGCTGGAATTTGAAATTACCGAGCGTGAGCCGTTTGCGGTCTGGCAACGTGATGGTCATTACTACGTCATTGATCGCGAAGGCTCCGCGATTGCCAGCTTCGAGGCGCGCAAATTTCCAAACTTGATGCTGATATCCGGAGACGGTGCCCAGGAAAGTGTTTCGCAACTTGTTAACCAACTTGAAGCATGGCCCGGGCTACACTCGAAAATCAAGGCGGCGGCACGGGTGGGAGACCGCCGGTGGTCGTTGTATTTCGCAGGAGGGCGGCAGGCTCTATTGCCTGAAAAACAGGTGGAACATGCCCTTGCTGTCCTGGCTGACATGGATACCCGGTTTGGTGTCCTGGCATCGGGAATAGAACAGGTGGACCTTCGTCTTGCCGGTTCTGCGGTGATGGTTCCGTTCGATGGTGCCAAGGCCGAAGTGGATCGCAAACTTGCGTTGCGTGATCGCTGAACAGGATGGACCGGCCGCAGTCGCGGCCTCGTAAGTTGTTTGAGCAGGTTTGAGTTGCCATGAAAGTCGTGCCTTTTCCATCTTCATCCGCGAACGGCGGATCAACCCTTGCAACCACACCGTCCACCATTGCCGCTCTGGATATCGGCTCCACCAAGATTTGCTGCCTGATCGGCTCCATCGAAGGCCGCAGGCGCCGTGCTGTCGATGAAACGATGCCGCAAATAAAGGTCATCGGGGCAGGGCATTGCCGCTCGGAAGGCGTGCATGGTGGTGCCATTGCTGATCTGGATGATGCAGAACGCGCACTGCGCACGGCAATCGAGCAGGCAGAGCGCATGGCCGGGCGCACCATTTCAGAGGTCTACGTGAACATGTCGGGCGGGCGTACGCTCAGTGCGCATGTCAGCGGCCAGGCAGTGCTTGGCCGATTGCCTGTCGACGAGGCTGCCAAGCGCCGCGCTGCGGTCAATGCCATGTCCAGGCTGGATGCAGGTGGTCGGGTTGTCCTGCATGCATCGGTGGTGCAGTACCGTCTTGATGATGCGCGCGGTGTACGTGAGCCGGCAGGCATGCATGGTACGACACTGACAGCCGAGTTGAATGTTGTCATGGCCGATCCGAACGCGATCACAAATCTCGGCCTGCTGCTGGAGCGCTGCCACCTGGATGCTGTCGGATTTGTCGTTGCACCTTATGCCGCGGCGCGCTCGGTTCTGCTGGCGGATGAAAGGGAACTGGGCGTCGCGGAGCTTGAACTTGGCGGCGGAACGACATCGTTTGCGGTATTCAACGAGGGCATGCTGGCGCATGCGGGTATGATTCCTGTCGGCTCTCACCATGTCACCACCGATATCGCACGCGGTCTGAACACTACCATTGCACATGCAGAGCGGGTCAAGACGCTGTGGGGCTCGACCGTTCCCGCCCAGCTTGACGAGCGTGAGTTGATTACCTGTCCGATCCTTGGCGAAACCGGCAGCGATGCCGTGCAGCGCGTGCCGCGTTCGATGATTTGCGGGGTGGTCCGGCCTCGCATGGAAGAGATTCTGGAGATCATTCGCGACAAGCTGGACGAAGTGCCCGCGGCGCGGAACTTCGTGCGCCGTGTCGTGCTGACCGGTGGCGGCAGCCAGTTGAACGGTGTCGAGCAACTCGCGGGAGAAATTCTTGGCCGTCAGGTTCGCGTGGCCAGGCCATCGAGCTTTGCCGGCTTGCCGGACGCCCTGTCTACGCCTGGCTTCTGTGTGGCCACGGGCCTGTTGCGCTATGGTTTGATGCCCGATGAACAGGCAACTAACCTGGGTGTGCTGATTGCCGGCGCGGGTCATGACAGCAGCTATTTCAGGCGTGTCGGCCAATGGCTCAAGGAAAGTTTCTAGAAATTCTTGTAATCTGATAAAAATGCTTTGTTTCAAAGTGTTGTGGAAGTTTCATCCATCATGTGCATTGATGTCGCTCCAAGCTTGAGCGGCAGTAACCAAATTGAATCAAGACTGCGCTGCAAGTGATTGTTTCGGGACTCTTTATTCGTGGTATTGCATCCGTTTTTACGAAATTTACCAAGGATTCTGTGAAGGCAAGCCTGTCGAAACCAGGCCGCAATTCGATATTGCCCGGCTAAACTGTGCGCGGATCAGGTCCGTTTTCCCACGTGTTCGCGCAAGCGCTGTTTCATGCGCTGGTGGGCTGCAATCGTGCCGTCATGGAACGATCCGAACCACTTGTCCCACGGGACTTCGAGATTGCCGTAATTGCACTCGAAATAGCGATGATGCATCTGGTGGTGAAATGTGCCGAGCGCCAGCCGGTTTCTGTTGCCGACCAGCAATCCTTCAAAGCCGGTGTGCGAGGTGGCGGCAGTCAATGACTGGTGCTGCATGTGAAACAGAATGTGGACGGGGTGCACCGGCACAATGAAATGCAGCAGCACGGATGAGAAAAACAGAAGGTGCTCGGCCGGGTGCATGGACAGGCCTGACCAGGGGCCGACATTGGTGTTGCGATGGTGCAGGGCATGGGCCAGGCGGTACAGTGGCGGCCAGTGCAGCGCACGATGTATCCAGTAAAAATGAAATGAAATCCACACCGGCGTCAGCGCGAATGCCGCAATGAACCAGAGCGGGCTGTCGTTCCAGCCCAGAACAGGGGCGTAGCCGTTGGCCATGGCCCAGAACATGAGAGCTTCATACGCCGTCCAGAAGGCGACCCCGCTGCCCAGTGACCACGCCATGTTGTCCAGCATCTGGTTGTTGAAGGTGAAGCTGCGGGCTGATTTTCTCAGGTCACGC